>JAIRPZ010000021.1 GCA_031256755.1 Planctomycetaceae bacterium | reverse complement strand
GGGGCAGACGCTGCCGTCACCTGAACCGAAACACTCCAAACAGTATTGCCGGAAGAGTCGGTTCTTTTTGCCCAGATGTATTTCCCTTCAAGGGTTGTATCGGTAAGCGTCAAAGTGCTGTTAGCGTCACCGTCAACGTTATCGGTAATTTCTGTCCGGTCCGCTTCCGCTGCCGTTTCGGTGTCAGCGTAAGCCCAAACAAAATTACCGGTGAAATCGCCACCCTCGGATGTGGCGGTAAGCGTTTGTCCGATGGCAGGTGTGCCGTCAATCTTCACAGACGGGGCAGACGCTGCCGTCACCTGAACCGGAACACTCCAAACAGTATTGCCGGAAGAGTCGGTTCTTTTTGGCCAGATGTATTTCCCTTCAAGGTCTGGAGCGGTAAGCGTCAAAGTGCTGTTATCAGCACCGTCAACGTTATCGGTAATTTCTGTCCGGTCCGCTTCCGCTGCCGTTTCGGTGTCAGCGTAAGCCCAAACAAAATTACCGGTGAAATCGCCACCCTCGGATGTGGCGGTAAGTGTTTGTCCGATAGCGGGCGTGCCGTTAATGGAAACGGATTCACTTCTGCCGCCTGACGGTTCGCATCCGGCGAAGGCGATAGCGAGGGATAATAAAAATCCGCAAAACATGTTTTTCATGGCTGTTTCTTCCTTTCTGAAAAATTAATAGGAGGGATAAACTTTGCCGATCCTTCGTATTTTACGCACTTTTCCCGCGAAAAGTGCGGTACTTGCCATCCTTGCAAGTACCGCATTATAGGTTGCAAATGAGAAATCTGCAACATACGGACCGCAAAAAAAGCAAAAAATGATATGTTCCGGCAAATAATGCCTGTTTTGCGGATTTTAACGGGAAACTATCAGAGAGCGGTAAAGATACTGTTTTAATTATCAATTTTCAGGGGACTCATTCGGGCAAGGAATTGTTACCATTTCAGCACGCCGCCGGTATCCGCACTCGTTGCCAACGCTTTGTATTTCGCCAGATAACCCGTTTTGACCGGAGATTCATGCGGCGGAATCTGCCGGTTCTGCAATTCTTCCTCCGAAAGTTTAACGTTTAATGTCCGGTTCGGAATGTCAATTTCAATGATGTCGCCGTCACGCAGTTTGCCGATAGGACCGCCCGCCGCCGCTTCAGGACTGACATGCCCGATACACGCTCCGGCAGTGCCTCCGCTGAAACGCCCGTCCGTAATCAATGCCACCGAATCGTCCAGTTTCACCCCTTTAATCGCCGCGGTCGGACCAAGCATTTCCTGCATTCCGGGACCGCCCTTCGGCCCTTCAAACCGGACAATCACGACATCGCCCGCCTTGACCTTGCCCGATGTAATACCGATATACGCCTCCGGCTCCGAATCAAAAATCACCGCAGGCCCGCTGTGTTTCAGCATCTCCGGCAAAACCCCCGCCGTTTTGACCACCGCCCCCTTCGGCGCAAAATTGCCGTAAAGGATTGCCAGACCGCCCGTCGGCGAATACGCCTTTCCGCACGGACGGATACAGTCCGCCGGGTCAAACGGCAGTTTCAAATCGGCAGTTTTCGTTACCATTTGTTTGACGGACATTCCCTTGGCAGTGCGGTTTCCGCCCGGAGTGACGGCATACATTTTTCGTGCCTCTCCCAGCACTTTCGGTGAACGCAGGTCGTATTCGTCAATCACCTTGCCCAGTTTTTTGCCGGAAACCGTCGGCACGTTTTCATTCAGCAAACCGGGACAGCCGCGCCGGATTTCGCCGAGAATCGTGTAAATCCCGCCGGAATTGTGAACGTCTTCAATATGGTAGCCGCAACTCGGCGACACCTTGCAAATGTTCGGCGTTTTTTCACTTAACTCATTAAACCGGCGCATCGAATAATCAAGACCGGCTTCAGCAGCAACGGCTAAAAGATGCAGAACAGTATTCGTTGACCCGCCCATCGCCAAATCAAGAATCATCGCATTGTCCACCGATTCCTGCGTAATGATTTCGCGCGGCAGAACTTTTGTTTTGGACTGCGGAGCATTGAATTCGGAAACCATTCGGACAATTTGTTTGGCGGCTTTTTTGTACAATATTTTCCGGTACGCACTCGTTGCCAAAACCGTTCCGTTGCCGGGCAGAGCAATGCCGATGGCCTCGCAGAGACAATTCATCGAATTAGCGGTGAACATTCCGCTGCACGAACCGCAGGTCGGACACGCATGGCGTTCCGTTTCGAGAAGTTCTTCGGCAGAAAGTTTGCCGTTGATTTTCGCAGCGGATTGGGAAAAAACGGAAATCAAATCAAGCGGTTTGCCGTCAGCCGTCCGTCCGGCTTCCATCGGACCGCCGCTGACGAAAACAGACGGAATGTTGCACCGGACAGCCGCCATCAGCATGCCGGGTGTTACTTTGTCGCAGTTCGGAAGGCAAATCATGCCGTCAAACTGATGGGCTTGCAGCATTGTTTCCACAGAGTCGGCAATAATTTCCCGGCTGGCGAGCGAGTATTTCATCCCGCTGTGTCCCATCGCAATTCCGTCGCAAACCCCGATTGTATTGAAAATAAACGGCACGCCGCCCGCTTCGGAGACGCACTTCTTGACGAATTGAGCGGCATCATTGAGATGAACGTGTCCCGGTATCACGTCAACGTGAGAAGAGACAACGGCAATGAAGGGTTTGTGAAAATCGTTTTCATGGATTCCGCAGGCGCGGAGCAGAGAACGGTGCGGGGCGCGGGCATCGCCGAGTTTAATGGTGTCGGAACGCATGGAAAAAGTAACGGGAAAAATTAGAGAAATTTCAGGTCGAAATTATCCCATAAAACCGGAATGATTCAATGCTCCCGCTTTTTCATCACCGCCGTTTTGCGGCGTTGCATATCATCTCCGGCGGATGATACCCGGTTTCCGGTTGCGGACAAAAGACAGAATGCGTTGAATTGCTCACGAAGATAAAATTGTCGAATCCTCCGTCGTCGGGATCGAACCGTATTTTAATGTCTGATCAAGCAAGTCCTGACACTGCGAAACCTGCGAAACAAGCCGGATCCGGTCAGGAATAATAAACTCATTTTCCTTTCCCTCCGTCTGATTCGCTTGCTCACTGGACTCAATCAGTCCGCTTAAAGCCGTTAGTTCCTTCATCAGTAAATTGACCGCATCTTTCAGGTTATACACCAGCACTTCTCTCGCCGAATTGTCGGGAATAATTTTGCCGTACTGACTGCTCATTGCCGCCCACTGATTCCGAAGCCACCGCAGCAGCGGCGTGCGGCTGATATAACCAACCAGCACCTTATCCTGCACAATCATCACCTGCCGGACAGATGTCCGGTTCAAAAAATCCACAATTCTCCGCAGCGGCGTGTCAATAGGATAACTAATCACCGTCGGAACAACCAAATGCTCAATAGAATCTGTCCACTGATCCGTTTGACCGACTAACACGATCAAATCCGTTTCGGAAACGGTACCGATTAAATGTCCGGCATCGTCCACAACCGGCAGCGTGTCAAACCGCGTTTTCAGAAAATAATCGGCAACAACGGCTGCCGAATCGTGCGGCAAAATCGCAATCGGAAACGGAATCATCACATCTTTTGCCGTTACATTTCCAAACAACTGCTCGGAAATTTTTGCGGCTTCTCCGGCAGAACCCGCAAGAATTTCAGAATAACCGACACTGCGGTTGCGCCCCCACTCCTTGGCAGCCAGCAATGCCTGATCCGCCCGGTCAACCAGATGATCAATGAACTCCGTCGTCTCCGTCCGCTCGGCAACACCGAAACTAACCGTAATCGGAATCTCGAAATTCGAATGTTTGATCGGATTGATTTCAAACTGCTGACGGATACGGTCAGCCCAATCCCAAGCCGTTTTTTCGTTGCAGCCCGGAAGAATCGCACAGAATTCTTCACCGCCGTACCGGCAAATGACATCCGACTGCCGGGAAAAACTTTTGAGAATGGACGCAAGTTCCCGCAAAACCGAGTCCCCCGCATGGTGACCGTGAATATCGTTGATCCGTTTGAAAAAATCACAGTCCATCATCACCGCAGCGAGCGGTGTTTTATTTTTGATCGACCTGTCCCAAAGAGTGTGCGCCGCTTCGAAAAAAGCAATACGGTTGAACAGTTGCGTCAGTGCATCATATTTCGCTGCAAATTCGAGACCCGTTTCGAGTTTGCGGATGCGCAATGCGGCATTAAACCGTGCTTGGATTTCCACCCGGAGATCGGATAAACTGGAAACGTTTTTTTCGACAAAATCGTCCGCACCGGCTTCGAGTCCTTCGACAAAGGAATTTTTACCCGCCTGCGTTGTCAGCAGGAGAATGTAGCAATAATGGGGTAAAACCTTTCGTGCATGAAGTTGCCGGACGCGGCGGCATAGTTCCAAACCGTCCAAACCGGGCATAACGCAGTCGGTAATGAGAATGTCGGGACAGTCCTGCAAGATCATTTGCAGTGCCTGATTGCCGTCAGAAGCAGAACGTACCCGATGATGCCCCATAATTTCCAGCAAATGGGTCAACAGGTTCAGTATTGCCGGATCATCGTCAACGATGACAACATTGGCTTGCTGATTGAAGTGTTCTTTGAAAGTCACTCGAAAATTCCTATATTTTTCCCGTTTTTACCGCCGCCGGCGGTCTGGAAACCTTTTCCCGCTTGCCGCGGTACATCCGGTAATTATACCATGTTTTCTTGTTATTGCCGTACCCCCTTTGCGACCGCTGCGGACAGCAAGGTGAGGGACTTCCCGAAACGGGGAAACAAACGGAGATCAATATCCACCTTTGGAACATCTGCAGCCGCACCCGCAGCCGGACGGTTTGCCCGCACCGTCGCAGATTGCCGGAGTGCTGGTGCAGCCGACTCCGAGCCGGTCAACGCCTTTATCAGCGAACAATTTTGCTCGTGCATAATCCCGGATTCCGCCGGACGGTTTCACTTTGATGCGTCCTTTTGCGGTTTTCTGCATAGTTTCGACATCTTCTTCTTTGGCACCGTCGCCGTTGAAACCGGTCGAGGTCTTCACGAAGTCCGCACCGGCTTCGATGCAGATTTCGGTTGTTTTGGCGATCTGTTCGGTGTTCAGTTGGGCGGTCTCGAAAATGACTTTGACGGCAACTTTATTTTTGTGTGCCGTGTCGACAACGGCTTTAATGTCGGTGCGTACTTCGTCCCAAAGCCCGCTGCGTATCCAGCCGTAATTGGCGACCATATCAATTTCCTGCACCCCTTTTTTGCAGTAGAGTTCGGCTTCGGCGGCTTTCGATTCGGTCAACTGTGTTCCGTGCGGAAATCCGAGAACAACGCACACTTCGGTTTCCGAGCCGGCGGTTAGTTTTTTCGCAAGGTCAATATCGCAGGGGCGGACGCAGACCGTTTTGGTCTTATACTGCACTCCTTTTTTGATCCAATCGGCGGCTTCCTCGCGGGTCATTTGGGGAACAAGAACGGCGTGGTCGAGATAACGGTTAATATCTGTCATTGTTTACTGATTTGGGTTACTGACTTTTGCGTTTTTTAGAATGACGTGTTCATTCAATCACTGTTATTCTACACTATCGGGCGAAAAATACAAGAGCGGATTTTCCCGCCGGCGATCCCCGATGTCTTGACAATTTATTTTCCCCTGTCATAATTATCTCGAAATTATTTTTAACACCGCAAAGTATCCGATTTATTATGACCGGTCCAGAAATTCGAGAATCCGTAATCAATATCCTGTCCGACATCGCCCCGGACGAGGACTTTTCGTCCATCAAAGACAATGTTCCGTTCAAAGATCAATTTGAAATGGACAGCATGGATTTGCTCGACATTGTGCTGGAAATCCGCAAACGCCACCGCGTCAATATCCCCGAAGAGGATTATCCGAAATTGGATAACATGACGAATACCGTCGAGTACCTGCTCCCCCTGATCAAGTCATGATCCGCCTGCAATTTGCGGAAAATGCCCCTTCGGAGACCGCTCACGTCATTGCAGTCGATGCCGGCAACACCAATGTTAAAATTGCCTTTCCGAGCCGTACCGCACCGGAGCAAAAAACCGGCGTTCTGGTTTTTCAGCCGAAAATCGATCCGATTGCTGAAGTAACCGAAATGTTATACCGGGAAGCATGGTTTACAGAGCAGCCCGTCTCTTGGCGTATTGCCGCAACCGGGGATTTTCCATGGCAGAATTTACAAGCCGAAATCCGTCAAAAACGCCCTGATGACCGGTTTGAGGAGATCAATTATCGTTCGGTGCCGCTGCGGGTCGCGGCGGACGAACCGGAAAAAGTGGGAATTGACCGTATTTTGGCGGGGTACGGTGCGGTCTTGCGGTATCATTTACCGGCAATGCTTGTCGTCGATGCGGGGAGTGCCATCACGGCGGATGTGATTTCGGACGGAACGTTTTGCGGCGGAGCGATTCTGCCGGGATTGCAGGCGATGGCGGAAAGTTATCCCCGGATTTCGCCGAAACTGCCCCGCCTGACTTCTTTTGCCGATATGCCAGACTATCCCGGTAAAAATACGGAAGATGCGATCCGCTGCGGTTTTTACGGGTGTATTACCGGAATCCTTCATCAGATTTTTTCGCATTTAGCGGTCGAAAAGGACGTGTATTTGATTTTAACCGGCGGTGATGCGGCAACACTCTGCGGCTGGTTTGAACGCCGCCCGCTGATCCCGCTGAACCGCATCAGGTTTGAACCGCTGCCGCTGCCGCTGATATTGGAAGCCATTTTCCGCACCCCATGAAACGCCCTTGCCGTATTGGGTGTGTACTAAAATTGTTGCTTGGTAAAATCCTGCCCCCTTCGCAAAGGACGGCAGGCAATAAGAAAAAAAGGTGAACGCTGCGAATCCGTTGACGGATGAAAACGGCGTTTCCCGTTAATGACTCTTGCCGGAAACCGCCGATATGCCTATAATCGGCACCGGATCGTTGTCCGTTTTAACGCGTTTAACTTGTACACTGCACATGGCTGGAGATGTTCTTTCACAGGCGGAAGTTGAAAATCTGCTGAATATGATGACCGATGTGGGACCGAAACCGCCGGCTGGCGGTGCCGGTGCCGCAGGGATCGGTGCGGAGACCGCGAAACCTGCTATTTCCGCCGGCTGGGTCCCGAAAGAAAAAGTTACGCCCGTTGATTTCACCAGTCCGGACCGTGTCGGAAAAGAGCAAATGAAAACGCTCCAAACGATGCACGAGGGGTTCGGACGGAAATTCGCTGCAAGTTTGACTGCGCTTCTGCGCTCGCAAGTCGAAGTGAAACTGACCAGTGTCGACCAACTCGCTTACAGTGAATTCATTTTCGGACTGGATAATCCGACCAATTTTAATCTTCTTCGTGCGGAACCGCTGGAAGGCAACCTCATGCTTGATGTGAATCCGGCGATTTTGTACCCGATGATCGACCGGCTTTTGGGCGGCGGACGCGAACCGTCGGCGGCAACACGCCGTCCGCTGACCGAAATTGAACAGCGTCTCGTGCTGCGTGTAACAAAAATGTTTTTGCAGGAACTCAAACACGCTTGGGAAAACGTGACTGAACTTGATTTTGAAGTCATTCAAACGGAAAGCAATCCGCAGTTAATTCAGGTTGTTCCTCCGAATGAAGTCGTTATTGTTCTGATTTTTGAAGTTGCGATGGTTGAAGTGCGCGGAGCGATTACGCTTTGTATTCCGTACAATTCTTTTGAGCGGATTTCGGGAAAATTAACTTCAAACGCTTGGACGGGCTACAGCAGTAAAAAACAGGCAACGCCGCAAACGATCAAGAAGATCAGCAAGTCGATTCGGAACATGCATGTGGAGTTGAAAGTCAAACTGGCGGAGGCGAAGATGAAACTTCACGAATTCTGGAATCTTCGGGTAGGTGATGTGATTTGTACGGGAAAAAAGGCATCATCGCCGCTGCTGGTCAGTATTGAGGGGATTCCGAAATACTGGGCTGTTCCCGGCAAGTACAAAGGATACACCGCAGTTCAAATCGAAGAGAGCATTCCCGATCCGACCGACCTTATTGCTATGGAGTAGAAAAATTCGGACAAAAGCCGATACTGCCGTCTGCGGCATTTACCGTCATCGTCAATCCGCCCGCAGTGGGACGCGTGTTGTCTTTGCAAATAGAATAACGCTGAAGATGTCTTTTTACTGAACATGAATTCTGTTCTGCAATCTTGTTTTTTCGTTAATTCCCCCGGTACAAGGGAATTTCATTTTGCCGGTTCGCCGGTGGCAGCATCGCAGACGGTGCCGCAGACGGCATCGAAGCCGGTGCCGCCCACGTGTGTTCTTCAAGCCGCCAGCCCATCGGCGCATCCGTCTTAAACATCGTCGCCAATGCATCCAATATCTTGTCTAAATTATTGTTAATCTTCGCATCCTTCAATTCAAATACTTTGTATGCTTTATCATTGATGTCGTATTCTTTCAGTCCGACGGCTTCCAGCGTCTGTTTGTCCAGAAGAATTTCCAGTTGTTTGAATTCCTGCTGATCTTCGATCAGCAGCGGACGGGCATGCAGCCACATACGCGTGTCCTTCGGGGCGGTCGGCATAATTTTCATGCTGAACCGCCGTTTCAAATCATCCGCTTTGGCTCCGAAAATAAGCGGCAGCGGACTGTCCGCAATCCCTTTACCGATTAGTTCCGGCGGCACATTGATTTTGATAACCGTCTTCGCATTATAATCGTAACGAAAAACCGTTTGCGGATTGATAATGGATTTTTCCGCAAAAATGTTCGGGTTCTTATCGCCGTCCCGCTTAATCTGTTTGTTGCCCTGCCATTCCCCTTCGACGTGGTAAATAAACCGGAGCGGATTGGCAATATACTTGAAATAACCGAAAGCAACTTTATGCGGCTTGTTCGGAACCGCACCGGGAATCGTCGGATCATAAATGAACAGATTAAAATCGACATCGTACCGTTTAATATTAGTGCTGTGTTTTTCCCACCGGATCAAAAAAGCGTCAAGTTCCGCCTGTTCTTCCGGCGAGAGAAAAAACGGAACAATGCGGCTTGCCGGTTCGGCTCGTCCGACATGCACCGGCTGTTCCAGCGGTGCGCCTGCCGGTGCGGGAGCAGGCGGCGAATACGGAAAAGTAGCCGTAGGAGCGGCAGCAACGCGAATCGGTGCCGCTCCGTTAGCGTTAAAATTAGGATTCGGATTGCCCGGATACGCCGGATTCGGCGGATAGGGATTCGGGTTTGGATAGGCAGCGGGATTGGCGGACGGTTGAGGATTGGTTGGTGCGGCAACTGCCGGATTATACGGATAAGGGGAATTGACCGGCGGCGGATTAACAGTATTCGGATTCCGCACGTAGACGGGATTACCGTTGTTGATCACGGCAAGCGGCGGTACTTTAATCGGCTGAACGCGTACCGGTTCTGCTTTTGACGGTTCCTGTTGCAGAGGCGGAACCTGAATCGCCGGCATTGTCGCCGGCTGCGTGTGCAGAGGCGTTGTTACTTGCGCAAAAGCACTGACGGACAGGCAAAGTACGGAAACAGCGGCGGCAAACCGGGACGAAAACATAAAACACCTTTCTGACACAATACAAAGGACGCTTGACCGGCAGTATAAAGATCACGCCGCTGCCGGTAAAGAGCAATTTTTGACAACGGTAGTTCCCGTGTGTTTCGCGGCGGAGGTTGGTTCCTCAGAGCGTAAGATTGCCGGTCGGCAGACCGTTACGGCCGTTCGCCGGAAGTTCGGTCGGGATCAGTGCATCGGCTGCCGGTTTGTCCAGGTCCAGAGCCAGTAATTTAATAACCGATTTCCGGCGGGTGCGGTTCCATAAAATCCCGGGGACCGCGCGTGGTATATGTCCGCATCGGCATTTCAGGATATTCGTAAGTGTAAACCGCACCGCCGTTTCGGAGACGTTGCAGGAAAGACGGACGGCGTTGATTTCTGCCTTCTCCTCTTTGCGCACCCGGATAACCGTTAGAACCGTACACAACTCCCGGATAACCGGCGTAACCCTGCTGCGGCTGAACCGGCAAGAGCGAAAGCGGATAACCTTGTGTCCCGTAGGAAACAGGCGGCATATAGCCGGATCCCGCACCGGGTGCGGTTACAAGCGGACGGGCTGAAGAACCGGAATGGGACTGTATCGGAATCTGTGCCGGCAGTGTTCCGCTGCCGGAGAAGAATATGACGGACAACAGGGCAGCCGGTAAGAAAACAGCAGGAAAAATCCGGGCAGGTCGTAACATATTTTGAATTTCCGTCAGAGCGGACAAAGTTTTTGCGGCGGCAGATTTTCCGCACACCGTCATTGTCTATCGTCAAAAAAACGGCCGGAAAAGAAGAAAATGCGGCATTTTTTATGAAAATTCGCAAGAAAATTCGGGGCTTTTATGGTAAAATCCGGCACTTGCAGGCAGAACGGACAGCAGGAAGACATGCACTCATATTCACATTTTTGGAAAGATAAGGTTGTTTTGGTCACCGGCGGATCGAGCGGTTTGGGCAGAATCATTGCCGAAAAGTTTTGCCGTTCCGGTGCCAATCTGATCATTGCGGCGTTGGAGAAGACGGATGTCGAAAAAGCCGCTGCGGAAATGTCTGCCGCCTGCGGAACCGCAGTGCTGCCGGTTCACGCCGATATTACCCGGCAAGCCGATATTGATCGGATTTTTGACACCGTAAAGAACCGGTTCAACCGTCTTGATGTGCTGGTCAATAATGCCGGGCGGTCAATGCGGGGAAAAATTCTTGATACCGCACCGGAACAATTTCAGGCGTTGTTCGATCTGAATGTTTTGGGAACGATCCGCTGTACCCGTGCGGCGGCTCCGATGCTGCTGGAAAAAAAGGGACATGTTGTCAATATCGGTTCGCTTGCTGCCAAGTCCGCTGCCCGGTTTGTCGGGGCGTATCCGGTTTCTAAATTTGCTGTTGCGGCTTATTCGCAGCAACTCCGGTTAGAACTCGGACCGGAGAACTTGCACGTGCTGCTTGTTTGTCCCGGGCCGATTAAGCGGGACAATGAACGGCTTTATCCGCTGGAAGATACGGGAATTCCTGAATCGGCACGCAAGCCCGGTGCCGGTGTGAAAACCGGACTCATTGATCCTGACTGGCTTGCCGGTCAAATTTTGACTTATTGTGAAAAGCGCAAACCGGAACTTGTTGTGCCGGGGAAAGCGCGGATTCTCTTTGCCTTGTCCCAACTTTTTCCGTCTCTGGGCGATTGGCTGGTCAAGAAAAATACGTAAGGACGAAAAAACGTGTCTAAAAGAATTCGCCGTCATTAAACTTGCAATTCCGGTGATCCGTATCACCGCTGTACGGAAACTCAAAGGGCTTTTCGGCTTCTTCGAGAACCGGCAAAGCGTTCAGGATTGTGCCGTAATTTTTGGGCGGCACTTCGGGACGGTCGGTGCAGCCGGACACCGGCAGGCATAAACACAACAAACAACAAAAAAGGGGAAGGTCTGACAGAGTACGCATTTCCCCATTATACCGCAAACGGCCGCAAAGCGGGCAGCACCGGCAGCCGCCCGCAGAACGTATGCCTAATACCGCCAGACTTCGGTCGTGATGCTGAACCGGGTGCCGAGTTGCTCCGCCTGCAATTCCACAAAAAACGCAATACGCCCCGTTGCCGGTTTCGGAACCGAAATCTTTTCCGCATCGCCGCAGTCCTTTGACTGCCACTTCGCCTGCTCAAAATGGTTATCCGCAGCCGCTGCCGTCCAAAGAATTCGTTTCGCACCGGGAATTTCCGTCTCCACCGAAATCAAATATTCCTTTTTCTTCACCTGCACATTCCAGTCCGACGAAGGCCATTCACCATGCATCGCAACATACTGGCAGAAAAAGCCGACTGTCGGAATCACTTTTTGCAGATTGTCCGGGCGGTCAATGTCCTGATGACCGACATTCGGAATCGTCAGCAGAAATTTCGGCTCCTGAATATCTTTCCAATACCATTTCGTTGCGTCCGTTGTCCAATACGGGTCATTCGCCCCATGAACAAGCAGTTTCGGTACAGTAATTCTGTTACGATAAGTGTAAGGGTCAATAATCTGCATGATTTCCGCCTGAAAACCGGACGGTTTTTCCCCTTTCCTGAAAAGTTGACGGGACGTGTACTCCCGGATACGGGGACTGAAATCGTTCCAACTTTCAATTTGATACGCCATTTGCGCCGGCAGATTCAGGTTGTTGTAAATAATCGGCACGAGACCGGCAACGCGAGGGTCTTGCGACGCACCGACCAGCCACGTTGTCCAGCCACGTTTGGACGCACCGCCGACAATAAATTTTTTCACGTCCAATGAATGTTCTTTTTTGAGAAATTCCTGCACGGCATTCATGGCTTTTATCACACTTTTTGTCATCGGCAGGAGAATCGCCCATGTCGGGTCTTTCGTTTCCACCGCTTTAAGCAGCGACTCCGCAATCAAATCATCTTCGCACCAATCGCCGTCATTCTTTGCGGTTTTCCGAATATCGAGCGGCTGATTCGGCACCTGATACAAGACGGCAATCGGCATCGATGCCTGATTCGCCAGCATAGCCGCCATGAGAAAATCGGTGAGTTTGTTCGGCTTTTGACCAATGCGTCCAAGCGTGACATACATCAGGGCGTGGTCTTTATACTCCGCTTTTGCCGGAACAGCAACGAGAAGATAATGTTTCCAAGTATAACTGTGCCACTTTTGCGAAGTGAGTTCGAGCAGAAACAATTTTCCATTGGGAACCGGCGTTTTGATTGGCTCGGCGAGTTCCCATTTATAGGCACCGTCATTGGTTTGGAGATAGCGGTCAAGTACCGGCGGCACATCCTTTTTTGTTTGTGCCGGATTTGTTTGGGCGGAAACGGCGGCAGCGGAAAATACCGAAAATACGGACACAGAAAGCAGACATAAAAAACGGCACATAGAAAATGTAAGGGTAAAGGTGAAAAACTCTTTGACATTATTATACCCGTTTTCTGTTTCCGCGGGTATTGCTCTTATCCGGCAGCCGTTTATCAATTTGTTTCCGGTCAAATGGTCTCGTCATTGTATTGTTTTCGCTATTGCTGCGGGTTGCTGTTCATGTTTTTCACAACGTTTGTCAACTTGTCTAATGTTTTGACCAACTCCATCGGAAACATTACAACTGTGTTCGATTGGCAGAAACGGTTTGAATTTAGGGCTGCCGGATTCTGCCGGACAGATGATTAAGATACGCTGCCGTGCGTGCGGCAAACTCAACGAAGAAGATTCCAAGTTCTGTCAGGAATGCGGGGAGAAACTCTGACCGAAAATAATATAACTTTTTCAGTGCAGGCAAGTCCTTGTTTTTCTACGGGGTCTTCTGTCGAATCAACCATCTTGCCATTTTACGGAACGATAATATACCGGCGCATCGTCATAATACGGATATACCGGTACAGCATACCAATACACAAAATTAAAGATAATCAATCGAGATAATCTGTCAAGGGCAAAGACCGCAATACCGCAAAAAGTCCTGTTTCGGAAAAACTTAACAACGGGTTGCGGTGCAGAAGCAAGATGATAAAATAAAACCGGTGCGGACGATCTGTCCGCAATTTTTGCTGCCCGAAACCGCGGCAGCACTGCACACAAGTCGGAATACAGTTGTTATGACGCATTATGAGCAAAGGAAATGAAAAACAGCGGCGGGGAGAATTTGACGACGCTCTTAAAGGATATTATCAGGATCACGATGAGGTTTTGCCCGAAGAAAATGTTGACTTTCGGACATTAACCGCCGAGTCCGTCGGCTCGCTGGTTCTCGGCTTTTTATCGCTGCTGACATTCATCAGCATCTTGTTTGTCGTCTTTCCGGTTATGGGAATCGTGTTGGGAATCACCGCTATTCGGAAGATTTTGCGGGCGGAAAAAGAACTCGCCGGAATGGGCGTGGCCTCCGCCGGTGTCTTTTTGTCGGTCTTGTTTATGATCGCCGGACTCTGTTATCTTTCCTACATTTGGCAATATGAAATTCCGCCGGGATACCAATACCTTGATTTTTCGATGCTCGTTGCCGAATCCGCAACCGGACGCATTCCCGAATCCGTGCTGAACCTGACACCGCATCGTGACGCACAAGGCAACGAAATTGCCGGAACGCCCGTTTTTATCGAAGGATATATGTTTCCCACCCGGCAAATGACCGACATTAAACGTTTTATGCTCGTGCCTTCGCTTGCACAAAACAAGTTCGGAGCCGTCACCCGCAATCCGACGGAAATGATTGAAGTTTCGCTCTGGGGAGATGCCGGTGTTTCCTATCAAACGAAACCGGTCAAAGTCGGCGGCATTTTATACGTCAATCCGAATCCGAAAGCAGGAGACACACCATACCGCCTCGAAGCCGATGTTTTCCGGTAAGTGCTGTTGCGGATTCTCTGTCAACAGCCGAATTTTATAAGATTTTGACAGCACCGTTCAGTTTAATTTTGACGGTTTCAATATTTTCCATTCCTTCGTTGTCGACGACTTTCACGGCTATTGTGTGTTCGCCGGTCTTGAACGATTGAATTTGATGCCCCTCTTTATCAAATATCACGTCCGCCTTGAATTGCTGCGTCGCGTCATCATAAGAAAAATCCCAACTGTAAAACTCAATACC
>JAIRPZ010000145.1 GCA_031256755.1 Planctomycetaceae bacterium | reverse complement strand
GCATTGATTTCCGCCGCGGCGGGTTTGTGTTTGAAACGTAACCGGTTTCACAACGGGCGGTATACCTGCCGCCCATGGACCGGCTGCCGGTTATCGGCTGCGATCACTTTTTTACAAATTCAACACACTTTTGTAACGAATATGCCGCTAATTCTTTCTGAACCGCTGCCCGGTTTCGGATTTCTTCCGTTAATCGGTTATAGTTTCCGCAAATGTACCGCACCTTTTCGCCGATCATATCGGGAATTTTCCGGCTTTCCCACAGAACCGAATCGTTCGCATTGAGAATCAAATCCTGCCGGTTCAAATTGCTGCCGATTACGCCGTCATATTTTTTACTGTACGAAAGAACAACCGCCGGTTTGCCCATTTGGAACGTTGAAACTGAAGCATGCATTCTGCCGGTAATGGTTAAGTATCCGTTACCCAATATGAATCTTGCCCTTGTCGGCAAAATCCGCTCTGTGACGGGTATGATTTGTTCCCGAATGTTCTGCGGAAGCATCCGGCATACCTCTTCGATATTTTTCCCCTCGTCTCCGTAGGGATGAAACGTATGGGCGAGCAAACAGATTTTTTTGTCTTGCAGCATAGGTTCTGCGGCAAGACGCTGAATAACTTCCTGCCATACCTGAAGATAAAGCGTACGGTCTTTGCAATACGCAGAATGATGACCGGACAGAATAACCGTGATATATTGATTGGAAACGAGTCCATACTGCCGCAGTATATCCTGTTCGATGTCTTTATTGGATTGAAGCGGCAAATCGCAGAATGCCAAATCCGCTCCGTGAAAGACATTCTGCTTCAGATTGAGTTCCTGCTGCAAATAGCGGCTGCACCATTCATCGCGGGTGATAATCGGCACCGATTTTAATGTCCGGCGAACGATCTGCCAGTTTATCCAGCGGTTAAAAGGTCCGATTGTTTGACCGACGAGAACAACAGGGGAATATTTTCCCATCAAACTGAACATGATCGATTCTGCACTCGCACCATGCCGGGAGTAATACTCGGAAATATCATCTCCGCCGAGAATAATAACCAAATCAAACTCTCTATAAACATAGAGAGATCGGACTTGCCAGAATTTTTGATGGTTCCGCTTGACCGGTCAAACTGTTTCTGATAGGGATGATGATAGTATTTCACCTCAACCGGGCAGCGAAGTTCGCTTTTCACTTCGGCAATGATTTTGTCTGAAGAAATTTCCGAATAAATTTCAACATCGCCGCCGAAATGATCGTGAAAAAACTGCGTTGCCGTCAGTCCCATCATTGCGGTTCCGTAGTTGTTCAGCGACGGAAAATGCTGTAATAAAATCTTTTTCATCGGGGCAGATTGTACCAAAAAAACAACGAAATGACAGCGGCTACCGGTACGCAGTTAATTTTCGATAAACATACTTGCTGAACCGGTTTACAATCAGCCGGCGGACAAACCGTTTGATTCTGCCGGTTAACGAATGATCCGGCTTTAATATATCCGTAATCAATTCCCGAACTGCTGCCGTTCCCAGCCGGTCGAAAAATTCTTTCCGCTTCGGGTGTACTCCGACCGAACAAACAATACATGGATTGTGTTTGACCGCTTTTGCCAAGTCAGATGGCAGCCAAACCATGTGCGGCTGAATACGCTGCCAAAATTCGTTCCCTTTCAGTGTATGAACCAGCACCAGCGAAGTTCCCCGGTCGTCCGAAAATTCCGGGTGAACCTGTGTTATGCCCCAGTAATCCGCCAATGTGATGTCGCTGCCGCTGCGGAAATTGTTGCAAAAACAGGAATAACATGAAGGACGAAGAGACACATTCGATAAAAATCCCCGCATAAATTCGTCTTGCCCGAATTCGACCGAATACGTTGTCTTTTGACGAAACTCAATGTTGACGCGAAAACGCATCCAGCCGCCTGTTTTGTCCCGAAAGGAAAAGGACTGGACGGGGGATTGATATTGCCGTTCCATTTCTTCCTTATAGAGACGAAAGACCCGCGGACTGGGGGCATCGTGGCAAACGACATCAACAAGCAGCAGATTATCGCAGGGTTTTGTCAAACACTTCCGCAAACCGGCAATCTGACAAGGCGTACCAGTAAAAAGGACAAACCGACCGGCATCGAGATGCTGTTTAACTTGCCTGAAAGTATCGCCGAGTTTGCTTTGCACATACTTGGAACCCCGCAAAGCGGCAAGTTCTCCGACCGATTCAACGGCTCGGTGTACGACCTCAAAGCGGTCGTTGAAAGCGGCACCAAACACAACGCCGCCGTTTTGCAAGGCGGCTTCAGCAAGCAGCGTGAACACGCCGCCGGAAGAACTTTGCCGGCGCGTTTCGGCTATTTTATTGAAGCACGCAAACACATCGGGTTTGCCGGTATTCTTGGTGCGGCGATGATGGTAAGGGCAGACCTTTTCACAGCGTTTGCAATCGGTACAGCGGTCAGCATCGGCTTGGGGATAGTCAAAACCCTCGCTGTCGGTTTGCATAGTGATACAATGCTGCGGACAAACCGTTTGACAGGCAGTACAGCCGCAGCAATGAGAAGGAGAGGAAATTGTCAACATTTTTTTGTTCTGATCCTGTCTGTTTTTATAAATAATTTGTTTTGTTCACAACGGCTGTGCAATCAATAATCTACGTTGTCCGGTGTCCGCTTAAAAACGCGTCAAGAGCAGCAAGCACTTCCTCCGGCGCATCTTCCAGCAGAAGATGATGCGCATGATTCAGCCGGTGAACCGACGCATCAGGAAAAAACTGCAAAAACTTCTTAAGATAATCCGGCGAAAAACACCAGTCCTGCATCCCGAAAATAAGACAGACATTTTTCTCCCGAAACACCGGCAAATGCTCTTCAATATTCAAAATCGTTTGATAACTTTCATGCTTGGGCGAAAACGGAATATCTTTAATAAAACGATAAACCGCCAAACGGTGATGCCACGAATCATACGGAGCAAGAAATCCCCGGCGGATTTCCGGTGTCAGATTTCTCCGGCGGGCCACCGCCATCCAAAAAAGACCGGCAACAAAAAGATTTAACCCCTGCACAAAAAAACGTCCCAAATATGGCAGACGGCATAATAAAATACGCAACGGCATCCGCAAACCGCGGAAAGCCGCCGTATTCATAAAAACAAACCGTTCAAACCGATCCGGCAACCGGCTTGCCGCCCCCATACCGATACATCCGCCCCAATCGTGAACAATCAGCGTGATCCGGCGCAAATGCAGGTGTTCAATCAATTCGCAAAGGTCGCCGATACGCCGTTCCAGCGAAAACGGATACTCCCCTTCTTTCGGTTTATCCGAAAATCCGCAGCCGATATGATCCACCGCAATACAGCGGAAATCATGGCGAAACCGGAGAACAGCTTTTCGCCACAAAAACGACCACGTGGGATTTCCGTGAACAAAAAGCAAAACCGGACGATCAGAACCGGATTCCTGTTCGTCCAAATAGTGCAAACGTAAACCGTCCGAAAGCGTTAAATAATGCGAAGCAAACGGATATTCCGGGAAATCATTCATAAGTCGCAACGGGGCTGCCGGGGAAAACGGATCGGCAGCGTTATCCGCCGAATCCTGCGAGTTCATCTTCAAAAAGAAGTTTATTCGCATCGAGAATGATCTTAACATCTTCGCCGACTTTTCCGAGACCGCGGATATACTGGGCGCACTGCCCGGTTCCGCTTTTCGGCGGCGGGGAAACGTTGGCTTCTTCAATCGACCGGACTTCGTTCACCGTATCAACGACCAAGCCGACCTGGACTTGTCCGTTGCGGAGATTGATGACGACAATACACGTCCGCTCGTCATAATCCCGGCCGACCATGTTGAACCGCAGCCGCATATCAATCACAGGAATGACCTGCCCGCGGAGATTCACGACTCCCTTAACATAGTGCGGCATATCCGGCACTTCCGTAACCTTTTGTATGCCGACAATTTCCGTGACATGCCGGATTTCAAGGCAGTAATCTTCATCGCCGAGCCGGAACGAAAGGTACATATCTTTCAAGGTATCTTCGTTATCGTCAGTGAACGAGCCGTCCCTGTTGGCGGTCATAACCGATTCTTCCTGATGCTCCATTTTAGCCAATGTTTCAGACATTGTTATTCAAATTTAAGGTTGAAGACGGGGAAAAATCCCCAGTGGATACTGCCATTATACACTATAAAAACATCATTGAGAAGAATGTCGGAAAAAAATCCGCCGCTACTTCAAAATCGTCCGTATTTCCTTGAAGCCCGAAAAATTCGTGATGTTGTCCAAATCTGCCTGTGTCAAACTTTCCAATGAACGGAAAAATTTATCATCTGTAGTATTGCCGGGAATTGTTGATTGACCGAATTTACCGTCCAAGCCGGGATGAATTAATTGATATTTTTCGGCTTCAACCCATTCTGCGTTAATTAATTTTCCGTTGTTATCTACTGTTCCTGTTTTTGCATAAGGAACGGCAATGCCCAAATCGCCCCACGGAAATA
Organism: Planctomycetaceae bacterium; assembly: GCA_031256755.1. Lineage (GTDB taxonomy): Bacteria > Planctomycetota > Planctomycetia > Pirellulales > Thermoguttaceae > WRKP01. The sequence continues at coordinate 799 of JAIRPZ010000145.1, read as the reverse complement.
GTCCCTTCGAACCAAAATTGTACGCATTCATTTGTAATGCAGGTCTCTTGCTTCGATAAGCGTCAAACCCGCCGCCGCTGCGTCCCTTGAAATAAACGAATGGGACAAATGTATCGGAATTAAGCCGGTTCGACAAACAAAAAAACATTCCCACTGGTTTTATAGTGGCATCGACAAGCGTTATATTTTTGCCCAGTTCCAGCGGCAAAAAAACCTTTTTGTCCACGGTACCAAGTGTAACATCATCTTGCTGACCGGTACCATCGTTTGGCTTGCTGTTTCCGGAGTGCCGTCCAAACGGGGCTTCGGGGTCAGCACCAAATCCCTGCATTTTTCCGTCCGGCTGCACAAATCCGCCTAACCAAAATGACAAGGCATGAATAACTGCATTAGGTTCATGTAATGACACACCATTTTGGCTTTTTCCTGCCCATTGAGTCAACAGAGGTGACGGATAAATAGCCGTATTACGATAAACCAGCGTTATTGCCCACTTGATATTTGTCGACTGTGCTTTTACATCGCTGCCCTCAATCACAAACCGGGGCCACCGTTTTTTCACGTGGCGGACGAGGGCTTCGTCATCAAACATATCGGGCGGATATTCGCCGAATTCGTTTTTGTAATGTTCAAGAGCCATCACAATCTGGTTCATTTCCACGGCAATTCTTGCCCGTTTGGCCGACCGCTGCGCTCCGGCAACCGCCAGCGTGACCAGCGTGACCAAAATACCGATGATGACGACCACCGTCAAAATCTCCACCAATGTAAAAGCCCGACGCGTCATAATTGCACCTCT
>JAIRPZ010000305.1 GCA_031256755.1 Planctomycetaceae bacterium | reverse complement strand
GTGTCCGCAAAAAATCCGGCAACTGACGGCGTGAGTGTTATTATTCCGGTCTATAACCGCGAAAGGTACCTTGACGAGTGCATCCATTCGGTTAAATCGCAGGAAACGGACTTTCCTGTCGAAATTATTCTTGCCGATGACGGTTCATCGGACGACAGTCGTATTATTGCCGCATCGTGCGGTTCCGCTATTCTCAATCATAGCGACTTGGAGAAACAGGAAAACCGCTCCGGCATTATGTTCTTTAACAAACCCGCCGATGTTCAAACGCAGGGGGCCGCTCCGACACGCAACCGGGGGATTGCAATGGCGAAATATAAATATATTGCTTTTCTTGATTCTGACGATATGTTTCTGCCGGGGCATTTGCAGCGTTTGTATGATGCAATGGAAGCCCATCCCGATGCGGCATTTGCTTTTGACGAAGAAATGATGGGCAATGCCGATTTTTCTGAAAAGTGGACGTTGCCCTATCCTCCCTTAACCGGCAGAGAAAAAATCAATGAAGTATTTCTCGGAATTGATTTTTTCGTTCATACAAATTCCATTATGCTGCGTAAAAGTTCTCTTGAAACGGTTAAACTGCCGGACGGCGGATATTTTGATACAGAATTATCTCTTGGCGAAGATATTGATTTATGGCTTCGTATTACCGAGAAGTTTCCGTATGTTTTTACACCGGGTTACGGTTCTGTCATTCGTGAACATTCGGCGCGGTCGGTAACCGGCAAGCGGGATGTGTACAAGTACCAGAAAATGGTTTTACATCGGGCAATACAGCGTTATCCCTACTCCCGTAAAATCATGAACAGCCGCCGTGCTATTATTCATTATCGTTTGGCGGAATGCGATTTTGCCGAGAAAAAGTATCTCTCCGCATTCTGCCGGCTGCTGTATGCGGGAATTCTGTCTCCGAAGAGAGCCGTACAAACCGTTTTGCAGCAACTGCACGTTATTAAATAAAAACTTTACCTTTTCGTTAATCCTTTCCGTACAAAATAAAATGAAATACGCCCTGTTACAATACGAGTGCAAACACCATCCCGGTTTTTACGATGACAAAATGAATGTCGGCGATCACGTTCAGAGTATTGCCGCCCGGCAGTTTCTGCCGCAGGTTGATACTTACATTGACCGCGAAGAAACTGCATTTTACAAAGGAGATCGTGTCAAACTGATCCTGAATGCGTGGTGGCATATTTGGGAAGGAAATGCAGTACCGTCCGAAGACATCGACCCGCTGTACATTGCCTTTCATCTTGTTAATCCCGATGCCGTACCGCAAAAAATGCTGGACTATCTGAAAAAACATGAACCAATCGGCTGCCGGGATGAGACCACACTTGGCTTTTTTCAATCCAAAGGAATCGATGCCTATTTTTCCGGCTGTTTAACACTGACACTCGGTAAAACCTATCACGTTCCGATAGAACAACGGAACAATAAAATCTACTTTGTTGATTTTGACCGATCGCAAACGATGAATTGGCTCAATTCCAAACTGCATCCGTTGTCGGTCAAACTGACACCGAAAAAAGTACGCCGGCGGCTCGAAAATATCCTCGATATGTTTTTTACCGGTCAAAACGAATTCGTCCGGCGGACGCATTATTGTTCCCGCCGGGTTCCGCAGACAGAACGTTTCCGCCGTGCCGAACAGTATTTGCAGGATTATTCCGAAGCAAAACTGGTTGTTACAACGATGATTCACGTTGCGCTGCCTTGTCTGGCAATGGGAACGCCGGTGATTTTAGTTACAAAGGACTTGTATGATCCGCGTTTTTCCGGTATCAAAGAATTGATGAACCATCTCGGCATCGACAAAGACGGCAACTTGGTTGAACATCTTTTCTTTCCTGACGGACGCAAGGGATACCTGCTGGGTTCTTCGCCGGACATTCCGAAAATTGCCGCCCGATTGGAAGATCGGGTCAAACAGTTTATCGGCAGCCGTTGATCCGCCGGTTTCAGGGTTGTCTTGACATTCCGGTTTCACAAAATTACAATGCAGAAATGCCGGAAGTGCAGAACTTCCGGGGATATTTACAAAACAAACTGCCGCCGAACTGCTATGAACCGCTCAATTTTTTTAACGCTGCTGCTGTGCGTTCCTTTTTACGCCGTTTCCGCCGAAAAAGGGGACTGGGAACGTCCTGATCCTGAATCTGTCCGTACCGAACTGTCGCGGGTTCTCAACAACGCCGGTGCCGAACTGCCCGCCGGACTTTCCGGCACCGCTCTGTTTGAACACGTAATCGCGGCACTGCGGTCGTCCTCGGAACCTGTCCGCAACTTTCTGGAAATCTGCGACGATCTGGCATGGAAGGAACTCCCTTTTGGTCAGAAATTCACGGTTCCGCCGCTGCCGGAGCAGATTCCCGCCGAAAACAAATATTTACGGGGATCGCTCCGTTTCTATCTTGCTCTCCGGCTTGTCCAAGCCCGGCTTTATGACGAAGCCGATGACGTTTTGGGAAAAATCACCCCGGAAGAAAGTATTGATCCGGCAGGCGTACTGGCCATGAGAGCCATTATGGCCCATCATTTCAGCGATGACAAAAGGGCTGGAGAATCCTTGGCACCGTTTTATGAACTTGCGGAAAACGGGGACGTTCCACGCCGTTATACGGAATTGGCAAAATTGATTCCTTACGAAAAAGAGGAGACCGCCGGCAAAACGAAACCGCAAAAACCGGAAGAAAATCCCGATACGGAAAAAGAAAAACAGGATAAACCCGGCAAAGAAAATGAGAAACCGAACAGTGCGGAAGACCCGCAAAAGATCGCCAAAAAAATGGACGATGTCCGCCGCCGTTTGGGCAAGGGACGGGCTGATGACGGCACGCAGAAAGCCGAAAAAGATGTGCTGGAATCGCTGGACAAGTTGATCGAGCAGGTCGAGAAGCAGGCGAAAAACGGACAGCAGGGACAACAACCGGGGCAGCAGCAACAACAGCAGTCGGCAAATCCCGCCCAAGATTCGGAAGCCCGGCAATTAAAAGCCCCCGGAAATGTCAATCCCAAAGACCTTTTGCAGGGAACAAACTGGGGCAATCTGTCGCCGAAAGAACGGGAAGAAGCCTTGCTGAAAATCGAAAAAGAATTTCCGTCCTACTACCGCGATATTATCGAACAATACTTCCGTGAAATGGCTAAATAAACGGCGGTGCTGTTATCGGCTCAGTTTTTTCCAAACGGCAGCGGCAGCCGAACCGGCAGCGGTCATGCCGATGAAAAAGAACAACGGTCTGAAATACCATGATGCCGCGATAGATTTCGGAAAAGGCAGAAAGTCAGGAATGAAGTGAAAAAACAAAAACGTAAAGATGAACGCAACAAACGCGAGCAGAATCCGGTTCTTTTTTTGTTCAGCGGTCAATTCTTCGTCTTCCGTTTTTGCGGATTGTTTTTGTATTGCCGGACTGAAATCCGCCGCTTTTGCGTCCGGTTTGATAACCCGCGTTGCGTGACGGGGATAGTATTTTGCGATTGCCGTATTTAATTCTGCCGGAATACAGATCACACACCGCACCGGCATGCCGAAAAGCATCCTGATTTCGTCTTCGACATTCGGAACAATCGGTTTCGCTGCGGCTAAAATAACGCAGCCCTGTTCCTGTTTCACCGGTATAAAAGAGTGCTGCCGGGCGGTGATCGGATCAATCTGCCCGATGAGCGTTTCGTCAAACATCACTTCGTCCAGCCGGATAAACGGCAAACCGAGCGATTCGGCATAAGCCGTCATCACTGCTTCGGCGACGGCGGACTTTTTCTGCAAAACGGCTTCATACAGTTCAATACCGACCGCGGCGGCATAAGAACGTATGTGTTTCAGGTCTTCCGCCGAAACCAGCCCGTTGGCAAGTATCAGTGCTTCAAAAGGACGGCGTTTGGGAGTCATGATTCGGTCTGTTTGAATTTTCCCATAAATTCGGGCGTATGTCAAGTCCCGGACACGCAGGCACCGGCGATGACCGCTGTTCTTTACCGGTTACGCCATATTTCACAGTCCGGTATGCCGAGTTGTTTCTGCACGGCGGCAATTTCCTGCCTGAACCGTCCGGCATCTTCAGGATACCCGGCCGTCGGGCGGATGTGCGGCAAATGCCGCCGCCAAAACTCATTGAACCGGATCATGGCTAATTCACGCCGGTACTTTGATAACATTGAAGCCAAAGCAACCGGCAACTGTGATTCGCCTTTGGCAAGAAAACGGAATTCGATCTGCCGGCTGCCGTTTATGCCGTTCAAAATCCGGTACACACTGCTTTCCCGGCTTTCCTGTATGATGCGGATAAACGCACCGGGGAAAAATGCGGTCAGCAAATCAAGATAATGATTCCGTCCGCCATGTTTATCGCAAAGGACCAGAATGGGCGAGTCGGACGTTATTCGTGCGATTTGCTCTGTAATCAGACGGAGGGTTGTATCCGAAAGGAGCGATCCTTTGGAACCGAACCGGTCGAGCATCCGGTTGAATTCCGCCGGTTCGATAGACCGGTAGTGCATTCCCGACAGCCGGACATTCCGTTTGTGTAAGATGGAGGTTAGTTTCGGGACGAGATGCCGGATTTGTTCTTCACCGGCAGCGACCGGAGAATCCTGTTGATTCAGAAACCTCATCGGCACTAAAACGCCGGTTTCAAGCGGAATCAGTGAACCGCCGCTGTGATACACTTTTTTGGAATCGCCGATGAGAATTCGGTTTTGCTGTAAATCTTCGGCAAGCGGGAGAAAATCTGCCGGCTCGGCTTCCCACGCCGTCAAAGAGACAACGAGCGGACCAAGATTCGGACCATAACCGGCTTCGTCTGTACCGAAAATCAACATCGGAGAAATACAAATTCTCCTTTCATGCTAATCTGCGGATTGTCTCTTTGCAAGCCGGAACGGACTTCTGTCAACCGCTGCCGGCAATTTCGCCTGCTTTCACGAATAAGCGTTACGGCTTCTCGACAACGATTTCAAAGAAATTCTTTTTGCTGCCTTTTCGGACTTCAAAAGAGATTCCCGATGTCGCCGCAGAACGGAAACGCTCTGCAATTAACGGATTTTCTACCATGTCAAGTTCCTGCACCGACACCTGATAAATACCCGCCGGCAAGCCGTCACCCGGACGAATACCGCCAAGTTCAAACGTTCCGTCTTTGATCTCACCCATATACCGGTTCTTTTCTGTTTCAAAAAAGACCGTTCCCGCAGGCATCGCCTCGCCGGAAGAAAACTTGACCGTTCCTCCCGCTTTGACGTTCCCGTTTCCGCAGCCG
>JAIRPZ010000286.1 GCA_031256755.1 Planctomycetaceae bacterium | reverse complement strand
CTCTTCCGAAACATCCGCCGCCGCCCGATTTCTGCAATGCCTCCGCCGCGTCCCCGACCCGCGGTCAAAACACGGTGTCTCCCACCCGTTTCACACCGTCATCGCCATTGTCATCCTCTGGCTGCCGGCGGGCATCTCCACTATCGCCGAAATCAAACGATGGTCGGCACTCCATAAAAAAGAACTCGAAACCTTTCTCCGCTTCCGAAAGACCGGAGTGCCGACAGACCACACCATCGCCGAAATCCTCAAAAGAATCTCTATCAAAGACCTGCAAAACGCCTTCGCTCCATTTCTGAACGGTCTGTTAAAAGACGAAGTTCTCGTTGCTGCCGTTGACGGTAAATCCGCGAAACAGATGAAAGACGGAAACGTCCATCCGATTTTAATGCTCAATGTATTTGCATAAACCACCAAGACCTGTCTGGTGAGTTGGTCGGTGAACGGCGATAAGACCAATGAACCGGAGTGTTTAAAGAAACATCTGGAAGAGTTACTTCCACTTGAGCCGGCATTACAGATATTAATCGGCGATGCGGTTTATAGGCAGCGTCCGCTGCTTGAAGTGATTTATCAATATCATTGGGATTATATTTTTCAGGTGAAGTCGAACAGCAAGAAGGTGCTGGAACAGTTGCCGTTAATTTTTTCCGGCATCAAAGAACGGAAGCCGGACGACAAACTTGCCTCTAAAAAAGGGACGCGTAGAGATACGCCTTCAGGAATCTAATCTATTCTTCGCCATTGGGAGGCGGAGAATTGCCTGCATTGGGAGAAGGACAAGGAGTCCGGCGCAGACAAACACGTTTTTCGGAGTGCGACGTTGGGGGAGGTTTGGACGTTTCTGATGGGAATGGCGGGAACGGTTGTACGTCTGAAGAAGAAGGAGGAGCGAACTTTGTGGGAAGTGAGAGAACAATTGAGAGCAAAACCTCAAAACTCTCGCCAAATGTAATACTCCGCAACCGGACTGCTTTTCTTGCCTTACGCCGCTTTCAGGATTTCCCCGTTGTCGCCGACATCAACGTAACGAACCGATACCGATTTCGATACGCCTGCATCCTGCATCGTAATGCCGTAGAGTGTTTGCGCAAACGCCATCGACTTCTTGCTGTGGGTAATCATCAAAAACTGCGTTTCCATGCCGAATTCTTTCAGCATGCTGTTATACCGGTCGACATTTCCTTCGTCCAATGCCGCATCACATTCGTCTAAAATACAGACGGGATTCGGTTTGAACCGGAAGAATGCCAGCAGCAGCGCAAAGCACGTTAATGTTTTTTCGCCGCCGGAAAGAAGCATCACGTTTTTCAATTCTTTACCGGGCGGTTTGGCAATAATTTCTACGCCGCTCTCTAATACATTGCCGGGATTATCCAAGACCAAATCCGCACTGCCGCCGCCGAATAACTTTTGGAATAACGTCTGAAAATGACTCCGTACCCCGTTAAACGTTTCCTCAAACGCCGTCTTGTTCTGCCTGTCTACGTCTTCGATCAGTTTTTCCGTTAACTTCATCGCGGAAATGCAGTCCTCATACTGAACCGAATAATGTTTATACTGTTTTTCCAATTGATCAAGCGTTTCCATCGCTTCCAAATTCACGTTGCCGAGCCGCGATAATTTGCTGCGTAAATCTTCGATCTCTTTTTGGTAATCGCCGATGTTTTCGTCTGCCGTTTGCGGATCGCCGACCGTAATGTCCGCGCCGTAATCTTCCCGAATCCGGTCGATGATTTGCTTTTGTTCCTGTGAACACCGCTCTGATTCTATTTGTCCGGTATGAATTTTCGTGCGGATTTTTTGCAGTTCATGCTGCTGCCGTTTTAATTCTGTTTGCAGTTTTGTCCGCTGCGCAGCAATGTCCGACCGTTTTTCATGAACGGACGCTGCCGCTGCCGACAACTCTTCTTTTTGCAGATAAAACGCCGCTAATGCCGATTCTATCCGCAGAATTCCCAGCAGCGTATTGTCGCGGCGTTCGATCAGTGTCCGGCTGCGCTGCCGGTGTTCCGTCAGCATGGTTTGCCGTTCCGTTAACTGTTCGCCGAATTGCCGGATCTGTTCATGCAGCGATTCCAGCCGGTGTCCGCTCTTCGCCCATTCCACTTTCATATCGGTTGTCCGTTTCCGGTGAGCATGATACGTTCTTTCCGCTTCTTCCAGCGTTTGGGTATTTTCGGTGAATTGAATATCCAGTGCCACTAATTGTTCGTCCAGCGATTCCCGCTGCGTTTTTGTTTCCTTTAATTCTTCTTCCGTCCGCACAATTTGCTCTTTGATTTTTCCGATTTCCGATTCGAGAGTGTGATATTGTTCCACGCCCTGCCGGTAACGTTCTTCTGCATGCTGCCGTTTGAGGTAAGCCGATTCATATTCCGTCACCGCTTTCTGATGTTCCCGTGTTTCTTCTTCCACTTCTGTTTCGCTCGTCCCGACATCATCAGCGGCGCGCATGGAAATCATTTCTGTTTCAGAAACTTCGGCATCAAGAGCCGCGATCTGTTCGTTGAGTGTCCGCAATTCGCTCCGCCGCGTCATCAGACCGCCTGCCGTATTTTTCGGACCGACAATCAGCGAACCGTCCGGTGTGAGCATTTCCCCGGAAACGGTCAGAAAACTTGTCCGGTCATCGCTTTCCCGGTACAATTTCCGTGCCGCCGCAAGGTCTTTGACAATCCAGATTCTGCCGAGCAGCCGTTTTGCCAGATGATCAAATTTCGGTTCGTTCTGCACAAATTGATCGGCACGCCCCAGCACGCCGGCACGTCCGGCAAAACCGGCATCGCTCATCCATGCCGCTTCCTGTTCGGTCGGATCAAGCCAGATAAAACCGACGCGTCCGGCAAATTGACCGGCATTTTTTTCGATATGCCGGAAGAGTTCTTTTTCCGGCGAAACGACAACGTGCTGCGAATTCACGCCGAGTGCCAAATCGATCAGCGGTGCGGTATCATAGTCGGCGATCAGCAAATCCGCAACGAGACCGAAAACATGCCGGAACGGACTTTTCGGATCGCGGGATTGCAGCAGCACTTCCCGCACGCCCGGACTGATGCCTTCGTGTTTGCGGATCAATTCTTCAAGCAGAGCGGAACGTTCTTTCAAACCGCTCTGTTTTTGTTTTTGTAACGATAACTTTTTTGTTAATTCGGTTAATTGTTTTGTCTGTGTCTGTTTCCGTTTTTTTGCTTCTTCTAATTGTGCCGCTTTTTGCTGCACGGTTTTTTCCAACTGTCCGGCGGCATCGTGCAGTTCTTCGCATTGACGCTGCCAGTCGGCATTTTGTTTGCCGATTTTGCCGAGTTTTGCGGCATCATTGGTTTCGGCTGCCTGCAACGCCGTCAGACGGGATTCCAACCCGCTGACCGCACCGGCAAGTTTGACATTCTGCTTATTTTTTGTTTCAATATCTTTCCGCAGATGATCCCGCAGCCGCTGCTGTTCCTGACATTTTTCGGCAAGCACGGATTCCTGCCGGGACAAGGCTTGATACGATTCTGCGGCTTCGTCTGTCTGCCGCTTGAGCCGGTCTGATTCGCTGCTCATTTTGCGGATTTGTTCTTCGATGCCGGCGTTTTTGCTTGCCCAGTCGGTCATTTGCTGCCGGTGTCCGGCAATTTCCCGGTCGATTTCGTCAATCTGCAAAAACTGCGATTCAATTGTATTTTCTTCACCGGCGATTTTTTGCCGGACGGCGGCGAGTCCGCTTTCAAACCGGCGGAGTTCAATGTCGATTTGTTCGACATCGGCGTTGAAGGCGGCAAGATTATTTTCCGTTTCGTTGACAGCGGCGGCATTTTTTTCGGCGGCTTCGTTTTGTTCTGCAATTTCGGACTGCAATTTTTCGTACAAAAACCGCTGCTGCCTGTATTTGATCTGCGCCGATTCAATGCGGAGTGTTTGCAGACGTTCTTTATGCTGCTGATATTGACGGGCTTTTCCTGCCTGACCGCGTGCATGTTTCAGTTGTTGTTCCACGCCGTTTTTAATATCGGCCAGACGGAGAAGATTTGCTTTTACCCGCTCATACCGGCGTTGAATTTCCTGTTTTTGGGCGTTAAAGCGGCTGATACCGGCCGCGTCATCGAAGATCACACGCCGCTGCACGGCGGAAGTTTGCAGCAGCGATTCGACTCGTCCCTGTTCGATAATACTGTACGCTTGTGTGCCGAGACCGGTGCCGCTTAATAAATCTTTGAAGTATTTTAAGCGGGATGCTTGCCGGTTGATCAGATATTCGCCTTCGCCGCTGCGGTACACCCGCCGGGTAAAATGGACTTCCGGCGCATCGATATTGAAGATTTTTTTCGCATTGTCGAAGGTCAGGGAGACCTCGGCGGCACCGGCAGGCGGACGGGAAACCGTACCGGAAAAGATGACATCGGTCGCATCCTGACTTCGGAGTTTTTTCATGCTTTGTTCGCCGAGAACCCATTTGACGGCATCGACGATATTGGATTTGCCGGAACCGTTCGGACCGACAATGGCGGTAATGCCGTCTCCGAACTCGAACCGAGTCCGATCGGCAAAACTCTTGAATCCGATGATTTCGACAGATTTGAGCATAGACGTTCCCTTCGCCGAAGGGTAACGATTTTGCCGGAAAGGGTCAAGAAGGATATGCGGGACATTTTTTTGGATGAGTTTCTTGACAAATCTTTTCTGCAATGTATATTACTATCGTTGATGCCGTTTGGGCAAAGTGTGCCGTTTCGGCGTGATTTTTTAACAATCCTTTAAGGAGAAAACGATGAGTAAGATTCGATTAGACAACATCACTAATCCTGACGGTTTTGCCGCCGTCTGCAAGGAAAAAACGGTTTGTGCCGTTTCAAGCGTCACACTAAACACATTGGGGGGGGGGTAAATTTCCCCGCAGGATAACAACGGCGAAATACGCTTTCGCAACTCTTTTACTCTGCCTCGCGGCCGTCTTTGCGGGCTGCGAACCGGCAGAAAACAACGGAAACAACGGCGGCGGAAACGGTTCGACCGCTTGGACAGACCACAAGAGCGAGTGGGAAACATGGACAGCCGCCA
>JAIRPZ010000140.1 GCA_031256755.1 Planctomycetaceae bacterium | reverse complement strand
CTACCGTGAAAACGGCTCGCTGGCAGCATTTGACTATATGCTGGACGGGAACAACAATGTTGTTACGACCGTTCACGGCAAACACCCGATGTTTACGATTGGTTTGGACGCAACGCATAACACCCGCGACAGTCAGCATATGCCGACTGAAGGGCATTTGATTTCATTCGGAGTGGAACAGGTTCTCGGCGATTATCAGTTTATCCGCGGGAATATTGATTTGCGGCAATACTTTATGCTGCGGGAACGTCCTGACCGGAGCGGACGCTGGGTTCTTGGTCTCCGCAGCAGTTTGAACATTTCGGATAAAAGCGCACCGATTTATGAGCGGTATTTCGGCGGCGGTTTTACGAACCTTCGGGGATTTGAATTCCGCGGGGTTTCGCCGCGAAACTCCAACGGGGCGATGTACGGCGGCTGTATGGAATTTTATAATTCGGCGGAATTGGTTTTCCCTTTGACGGCGGACGATATGATTCGCGGTTCGCTGTTTATCGACACCGGAACGGTGGAACGGTCGGTTTCCCGCTGGGAATCGAAATACCGTGCGGCAGTCGGTTTCGGTTTGCGTCTGACGATTCCGATGATGGGACCTGCCCCGATTGCGCTGGACTTTGCCTTTCCTATCAGCAAGGAGCCGGGCGATGAAAAACAGTTTTTCTCTTTCGGTATGAGTTTGATGCGGTAATGCAAGCAAGCGTAAAAAAACCGTCTGAAATCATCCGGTGAAAAAATGTCTCTCTCCATTCTTTCGCGATCCGTTCACGATAATACTTACATTCCTCATCCGGGTGACAAACCGGGGGGTAAAACGGATCGCCGAACTGACTTCAGACGGCGACGAACCATCTATGCGGGTTTCCTGCTGTTTTAATATCCTTTAACGGGCGGTGCTTCCTTTCTTAACGTTTTTGTGTTTTTCGTGCGGTTTGTTTAATGCGACAGACCTTCTAATACGGTGCCGAACTGCGGCATTTCGCCTTCGACATATTCAATCCATTTCTTTGTATGCCAGATTTCGATGCAGACGGCGGCACCGATGACCATGACATCCTGTCCCGGTTCGATACCGAGAAATTCGCGGAATCCTTCCGGTAAGACCAGCCGGGATCGTCCTGCCAGTTGGATTTCCCGAAACCGGGCGGAGAGCAGGCGGCCGAACCGTTGCAATTCGGTTGTTTGCCGATTGAGGTCGCCGAGTTGCAGCCGCTGCAAGACCAAACCGACTCTGGCTTCGTGATTTTGTTTCCATGCATTTTCTTCCCACAGGGACAGGCAGCCCGGACTTTCCTTGACGATGACGCATTTTCCTGATTCCGGTTTGAAAACGTCTTCAAATTCACCCGGCAGCGTGAGCCGGTAGCGGTCGTCTACCGTCCGGCTGAATTCTCCCGTGATGAACTTTTTTGTTCCGGTCATGGGGAACAGTATATCATGGATTGGGCAAGTTTCCCACTAGGGGGGAGCAAAAAAATAATTTTTTTGCCTTTTTGGGTCAATTTCCCGCAAAAATGAAAAACGGAAAGCGAAAGAACAGGAAGCAGTCCGGCTTGAAACCGTATTTCTTTTTGCTAGAATAAGCAGCGGAATTTTCCCGTCTATTGATTTTCCGGCAGCAATGAACAAGTATTTTTTTTGCTTTTCGACAGGGCTATTGCTAACACTATCCGGCGGCTGGGCTGCCGGCGATGAAGAAAAAACACCGGTCAATCCGCCGGTGCAGGAAGAAACACTGCCAAATCAAATCGGCAAATGGGTGCAGCAACTCGGCGATCCAAGTTTTCTGGTACGGCAGCGTTCCGAAGCATTTTTAATCCGCACCGGGTTGCTCGCCTACCCGGAGTTGCAGCGGGCAAAATTAAGCAACGACCTCGAAATCGCCCGGCGTGCCGAAAGTATCCTCAATAAAATCGAACTTTCCTTTCTGAATCAGGAAGATCAGGAAATCGGCTTTTGGATACGGCAATATATGGTCGGAAACGATCCCGTCACACAAGCCCGGATCATTTGGCTTTTTGCCGATCCTTTTTCCGATGCCGCCGGCGGAAAAGGGCTGCCGACATTGTGCCGGATTGCACGATTCGACGGAAACAATGCGCTGCGTATGGAAGCCGTGAAAGCATTGATTGCTTCGCCGCCCGAACTGCCGCAGCAGCGGAAACGCTGGTATCAGCATATTCAGAACGCTTTTCAGCATACCGGAAACGATGAAATCCTGAAAACGCTCGTTGAATTTGCCGAAATCCGCTGTGCTATGGAAGAAACGGAAAAGAAAACCGGTGAAGAATTCCAAAATAAAGTCCGGTCTGTGGCGGAAAAAACATTGAATTTATTGAAAATGCCGGAGAGTTCGCTCTGCCCCGGAAGCCGGATCGATATTCTGCTGCACTATGCCGCTGCCGAATTGCAGGAATATGCCGGTTTTACGGAAGATCGGGACAAAACGGTTGCGGCGGCACTTGCCGTTAAATCCGTACCGGTCGGTTCATTGGAAAAGCAATTGGTCGATTTGGACGATTCGCTGCCGATGAAAGAGCATTTTTATGCGGGGCGTTGGTTGAGACAGCGTTACCGTCTGCATTGGGCGACATCTCATTTTCAGTTGGTGATTGCGGACGGACACGTGTCTCTTCAAAGTCAGGCATGTTCCCAAGCCGCCGACACGGCGATGCTTCTTGCCGACTATCCTGCCGCTATCGGCTTTATCGACAAGCAGATACAGATTGTCGGCGGACAGGAATATACCCGCAAATTCAGCGATTCGGCAGCATTGATTCCCGCATTGAAACGGCAGAAATCTTATTGTGAAGCGAAAATTGCGGAAGAAAAAGAGGACTGGAAAGAGGTTCACGCCAAAACGGCAGCGTATTTGGAATGGGCGGCTTCCAATTTGCCGGGACCGAAACCGGTTCCGGTGACGGCATTGACGCGGCAGATCATTAATTCGAATTCCTCGGCGATGGCGGCTATCGTTGATGACGACTGGCTTATTCTTGCGTATGAGGCGAACAAAATGCTGCCGCAGGCGGGCGATGAGTATTATGTTCCGCGTTTGCAGCAAATGCTGTGGCATCTTTGGAATGTGATTTATATGTCATGGCAGCCGCATCCGCTTGAGGTGAAATGTAACCGGGCGGCGTGGCTGCTGGCGCACACGGACGGTCATTATGAGACCGCATTGGCAATGGTTGAGCGTGCTTTGCGGGTGCGGACGGATGATCCGAGTTTTCTTGACACGCTGGCGTATGTTTATTTTTCTGCCGGTAAAATTGACGAAGCCGTCCAGACGCAGGAAAAAGCTGTCCGGTTTGCCCCGGAAGTTGCGGTGTTCCGCAAAGCCCTTGACCAGTATCGGAAAGAAAAGGAAAAGGAAAAGGAAAAGGAAAAAACTGCCGGAAACAAATGAGAGAGCGGGAAACGTTTTAATTGATAATCGATAATTAGTTTGCAGACCGCAGATAGCAGACGGCAGCAAGAACGGGAATTCCTCTGCTGCCGTCTGCTGTCTGCAATCTGCCGTCTTTTAATTATCAATTCTCCATTATCAATTATCAATTAAAAACAGTCCGCCGGGCAAAATTCTTGACCGCCGGATGTTTTCGGCTATAATACTCCCCCTGTCCCAATTTCTGCGTTATTCCGTTTCACCTATGCCGCGTCACCTGTCCGCTGTTCATAATCCCGCCGCAACTCCCGAAAACAACAGTGCCAATAACGATCTCGCCATCCTCCTCTTGCAGGAATCCGGCGAACCGTTTGCCGTCGTCCATGCCGAACAGAAACACATCCTTTGGCATAATCACGCCTTCCGCCATATTTTCTGGGTCCCCGATGCCGAAGGACATTGTCCCGAACTCATACAACTCATCGATTCCCACGAACGCATCGCCTCAATGTTTCAAACCATCCGGGAACGCTCCGCACTCCCGCGCGAAATTATCCGCGTCTCCGTCAGTCACGGGGCATGGCAGGGCGAAATCTCCGTACTGGCAGTCCGGTGGGACGGACAAAATGCCGTTGCCATGGTCTTCAAAAGCACCATAAAAGTTGCCGGCAACGAAGATAAACTCGCCGCCGCAGAAAAACAGGAAAACGTCCTGAAACTTCACAACCAAGCCCTGATCGAACTGAACAAACATCCGGCTCTTGCCGAAGGCGATGTCCCGGAGTTTGCCAAAGTCGTCGCACGCACCGCCTCACGCGTTCTCGGTTCCGTCCGGTGCGGCGTGTGGCGGCTCAATCAGCATGCCGGCGCACTGCAAAATTTGGCAATGTATACCAATGCGACCGATTCGTTTTCCGTGGAAGAGGACTTCGACCTCCAGCCCTATCCCGAATACGTTCAACTGGTCAAGACGCTGCGGAACATTAACATTCCCGACACCGAAACCGATACCGTTTTGCCCGGTATGGCGGCATCTTACGGTCTCGGCGGTATCCGCGCCCTGCTGGATTGTCCGATCCGCGTCGGCGGCGAAATCTTCGGTGTCATCTGCACGGAACACGCCGGTCTTCCCCGCTACTGGACAACCGAAGAACAACTTTTCGGCGCAACCATCGCCGACTTTGTGGCAACCGCCATCGAAGCATCACGACGGGCGGACAGTCAGCGGCAAATGGCAACGCTCGTGGCCAATCTGCCCGGAATGGCGTTCCGCTGCATCAACAACGCACCGCATTACACCATGACTTACGTCAGTGTCGGCATTAAGGATTTGACCGGTTATGAGCCGGAAGATTTGATCAACAATAAAAACATTACGTTTTTTGATCTTGTTCACCCGGACGACCGTGAAATGCTGATGCAGGCAAATGAATCCACGCTCTATGTCGGTCAGCCGCTCGAAGCCACGTACCGGTGGGTTCACAGAGACGGCAGTATCCACTGGATTTGGGAACGGAGCCGCGTGGTAGAAGTGTCCCCCGATGATCCGAATTTCAGCATTTCGGAAGGTTTCTGCACCGACATTACAGAGAAACGCCGGCTGGAAGCCGCCGAAGAAGCAAACCGGGCGAAAAGCGAATTTCTGGCCAATATGAGTCACGAAATACGGACACCGATGAACGGCATTATCGGTTTGACGAACCTGCTGGCAAAAACCGACATGACGAATCTGCAAACGCAGTACGTTCAAACGATCCGGCAGAGTGCCAAGTCCCTCATTTCGATTATCAACGACATTCTGGATTTTTCCAAAATCGAGGCGAAGAAAATGATCTTTGAACGCCGTCCGTTTGATCCGCGGGACGTGTTTGAAGATGCCTGCGAGTCGGCGGCGTTGGTGTCGCATTCGAAAGGGCTGCGGATCGCTTTGATTTACGACAACGCTGTTTCGCCGGTGGTTTACGGCGATGACGGGCGTTTGCGGCAGATCGTGCTGAACCTTGCGAACAATGCGGTCAAATTTACCAGCGAGGGGGAAATCACGATTCGTGTGACGCGGGACAAGTCGGACGACAAACACTGCAAAATCCGTTGCGCGGTCATTGATACCGGGATCGGTATTAAAAAGGAAGCGCAGGATTCGCTGTTTTTGCCTTTTAGTCAGGCGGACGGTTCAACGACGCGGCGTTTCGGCGGGACGGGTCTTGGTCTTTCGATCTGTAAAAAGTTAGTGGAAATGATGGACGGCGGCATTACCATGAACAGCGAAGAAGGCAGAGGCACGACGTTTGAATTCACGGTCACGCTGGAAACAGATGAGGCGGCAGAGGCGGCGGGAAAGGAGAATCTGCTGCCGGATTTGTCGGCGGTACGAATTCTGGTGTTTGAGTTGCATCCGACAACGCGTCAGGCGTGGCGGCAGATATTGCAGGAGACAGGGGCGGTGATTGACGAAGCGGCAACGCCGGAAGAAATGATTGACAAGATCAAAACGATGCAGCGGCACAAAACGCCGTATGATCTTGTTTTCACGGACTGCGAATATCCCGGTTTTCCGCCGGACGGCATGAAGCCGGCGTTTGCCGGACTTTCGGTTAAAACGATTGCGGTACTGGCTTTGGGATCGCCGCTTGATCCGGCATCGTTGTCGATACCGGGTCAGTCCGGATTTTTGACGAAGCCGGTGAAACGGCGGCGTTTGCTGAACGAGGTGATGTCGGCATTGGGTATGGCGGCGGAATTGGAAGAGGCGTTGAAAAGCGGTTTCATTATGCCGCCGTTGCTGCCGCAGCGGATTCTGCTGGTTGAAGATGTGAAGATCAATGTGCTGGTGGCGGCGGGGATGATTCAGGCGATGGGGCATCAGTTGGATGTTGCGGAAAACGGCTTGGCGGCGTTGGACAAGATGCGTGACGGCGATTATGACATTGTTTTGATGGACTGCCAGATGCCGGAGATGGACGGTTATCAATGTACGGCGGAGATTCGTTCCGGCAGAGCGGGTGTATTGAATCCGTCTGTACCGATTATAGCGATGACGGCGCATGCGATGAGCGGAGATCGGGAAAAGTGCCTTGAATCGGGGATGGATGATTATGTATCGAAACCGATTGATGCGGAGTTATTGGCGAAAGCCATTCAGAAATGGGGACGGCACACGCCGCGGTAAGGACTGCCACGTCACCTGCAAAGTCGTTTTTTTGCCGTAAAAGACAGTGAAAATACCTTCCTAAATTGCCTATATTGTCTAATATTTGTGAGTTTTAGGACTTTGCAGGCGACGTGTAAGGACTGCCGCATATCTTGACAGGTTCCGAAGTTGCGGTAAAATAAGCAGAGACATGTTGTCAGTAAGTCAGAATAATAGAAGGAGATTCCGTTGGCAGTTAGAATTCGTATGAAAAAGTTCGGGCGGCTTCACCGTCCGTTTTTCCGTGTTTGTGTAACCGATGTCCGCTCGCCCCGCGACGGACGCGTTCTTGAAGAAGTCGGATTTTATGATCCGATGGTTCCCGAAACCGATGCCCGGGCAAAATTAAACGGGGAACGGATTGATTATTGGCTCGGTGTCGGCGCACAGCCGTCAGACAAAGTTGCCGTTCTGATTAAAAAATACGGTTCCAAAGGAACTCACCTCGCCCAGCAACAAGCCGCCGTTGAACGTTTGGCAACGAGCCGCCGCCGCCCGTCCGTACCAACCGATTTGCCGAAACCGGAAAAAATCGTCAAGAAAAAGAAAGCCGAACAGGGGCAGGCAGAGGCGGAAATTCCGGCAGCAACACCCGCAGAAACCGAACCCGTTGCCGCACCGGAAACGGCTGCCGAAAATTCCTAATGATTCCTATCCGCTTCGGCAGGCGGGCGAAGTCATTGATCCGCCGCCGGAAATACGGGCAGCGGCAGAAAAGACACATTTATTCTCACGGCATTTTTTATGCAGCGGGACAGTTTCAGGTAACGCTGCTTCAGAGAATACTGCGGATTCCCGGTACCGTGAATTGCTTACAAAACTCGGCAATTTCTTGCCGGATTTTCGGTGCTTCCGTTTCAATAGCGGCAATGTTTTTGCAGACACGGTCGATCCAGCCGGCAATTTTTTGCATTTCCGGTTCCTTCATGCCCATTGCCGTCAGTGACGGCGTGCCGAGCCGCACGCCGCTTGTGACAAACGGACTGCGGTGATCGCCCGGCACCATATTGAAATTGGCGATAATTCCCGCTTCCGCCAACGCTTTCGCCGCCTCTTTACCGGTCAATTCCCTGCCGTGAACGGGCTTGCGGAAATCCAAAATCAGCAAATGTGTGTCCGTTCCGCCGCCAGCAAGGGCATAGCCCTTTGCCAAAACCGCCTCGGCTAACGCTTTCGCATTTTTGACAATCTGCCTGCCGTATTCTTTGAATTCGGGCGTTGACGCTTCCTTAAATGCCGCCGCCATTGCTGCAATCACCGCCAAGTGCGGACCGCCTTGCAAGCCGGGAAAAACCGCCCTGTCCACCCGCTGGGCTAAATTGAGTTTGCTGCCCGGAAAATACTTTTGCTGAAACCGATCTTCGGTTTTCGAGAGCAGAAAACCGGCGCGGGGTCCCCGAAGCATTTTGTGGCTGGTACTCGTGACAATATCGCAAACCGGCACAGGATCAGGATGAACACCGGCAATAATCAGGGCGTTGATGTGAGCAATGTCGGCAACGAGATAAGCGTCAATTTCGTCGGCAACGGCACGGAAATCTTTGTATTCGATTTTGTGCGGATACGCCGTTGCACCGACCCAAATCATTTTCGGACGCTCTTTCCGGGCGGTTTCCCGGATTTGATCCATATCAAATTTGCCGGTGCCGGGGTCTGGTCCGTAAGGAATTTGCACATAGTCGGTGCCGGAAAAATTGGCTTTCCAGCCGTGTGTGAGATGTCCGCCGCTCGGCACCGGCATGCCCATCAGTTTGTCGCCGGTTTTGAGCAATGCCTGATAAACCGCATGATTTGCCGGCGAACCGCTGTACGGCTGCACGTTAATATGTTCCGCTCCAAACAGGGCTTTCCCTCTTTCAATGGCAAGATTTTCGATTTTATCGACAAATTCGTTACCTTCGTAATACCGTGCGCCGGGATACCCTTCAGCGTATTTGTTGGTCAGCGTTGAACCGCACGCTTCGAGAACGGAAAACGAGGCGTAACTTTCGGACGCAATCATTTTGAGCGTACCGGATTCGTAATCCGCCTGTTTTCGGATGAGTTCATAAATTTCGGGATCGCTCTGTTTCAGATGAGGGTATCGTTCCATTCAGGGCAGATAAAGGTTTTACAAAAATTGAAGGGACGTACATTTTACAGAAAGCCGCAAAAAAAATAATCCCCGGTCAGAGATTTTGCCGGATCGCTGCCAGTTGCTCTTTGACCGGTCATTTTATCAGAAGTGTTCCCAATTTTTGGGAACAAACCGGGCGGCGCAGTTTTCTGATCGCCCCTACCTCGATTTGCCGAATCCTTTCACGGGTTAACGAGAACATCCGCCCTAATTCGTCCAGCGTGTAGATCGAGCCGTCCAACAATCCGTAACGCCGCCGGATAATATCCTGCTCGCGTTTGGAAAGATCATTCATCACATTATCAATCTGAGTACGCACGGAAACCTCATTGGCAAAAATTTCCGCAGGATTATTGTGATTCACCGCCAGCACTTCATCAGGATTGATGCTCGTTCCGCCATTCACACAGGGCGACGGATTATCCAGAGAAATCATCGGAAGTTCATATTGCAGAATCCGCACCACTTCACCGGCCGGCAATTTGCAGCGGGCAGCGGTCTGCTCCAGCGACGGCGGATTGCCCGTTTCATTTTCCAAGCGGCGCATGGTCTTATGAATGAGCGTCAGCAATGCCTGTGTATAAACTGGCACACGCACCGTTCTGCTGCTGTCAGCAATGCCTCTCAAAATTGCCTGACGAATCCACCACACCGCAAAAGTACCGAATCGGGACGATTGCCGGTACTGAAACCGATCTGCGGCTTTCAATAGCCCGATATTCCCTTCCTGAATCATGTCAAGGAAACTCAAACCGCGGTGCTGATACTTCTTGGCAACCGCAACAACAAGGCGGAGGTTATGCGATGCAAGGTAATTTTTGGCTTCGCTGTATTCTCTTCCGGCAGTTTCCAGCCGTTCAAGATATTCGCCGGCAGATTCAGGACTCTCCGCCAGTATCCGCTGCAAAAAACAGATTCTGCGGCGGATTTTCCCGATTCGTTCTTCCTGCTCGGAGACCGCCGTTTGTACGGAAGATCGCCCGTATGTTTTCCCGCACGGCGTGTCCGCAAGTTGCGTCTGTAATTGAGTCAACCGGCTGACAAGCCGGTGCAACTGCGGCAACTGCGGGAGAATTCTGGACATCCGCACACCCATTTCCCGAATAATGCGGGCGGCATGACTCCGCCGTTCCTGAATCCGTTTTCGGTAAAAATCTTTTTCATCGCCGGACAGTTCCGTATGAAGACTCTGTTCGAAATCGTTCCGGTTGGCGTTGAGTATCTTTTGCAGGGTTTCGGTTTGCATCCGGCAAGTCCGTTTAACAGTTTGCTGTGCGGAAGAAGGAAAAACCGAAAAATCAATGCAGCGGTCGAGCCGGACTTTTTTGTTCAGCGCATAACGCAGCATTGCCAAAACCTTTACGACGGCAAAATCCGAACTGTTGATCAGGTTGTAGTAAATTTCCCGTTTTTTGTTGATTTCCTCGGCAACGGCGGTTTCCTCTGCCGGCTGTAAACAAGAGGCATCCTTCATCTGCCGGAGATAAATGTGAAGCAAATTCGATGAAAGACGTTCGTCTGTACCGGCAGCGTTCACAGAAACACATTCGGTGTATTCATTGTTTGATCGGTGCGGTGATGGCGGAAATGGTTTCATAGCAGTTTGCGGTTTGTTCGGGCAGTTTTTCGATGCCGTTTTCGGTATGACCACAACTTATTTTTGTCGCAAAGAATGTGCCAAAAATAATAATTTATATTTTTGTCATAACATATTGAAATTAAAAGAGTTATAAAAAACTGCACAATTTGATGATTTTTTTGCACCGATCAAAAAATGCATTATTCTGCACGCGGACTGCAAAATAATACACTTTTTTGCACAGAGAGGTCGGCAACGAGGGGCGGCGGATTGGGGGGTTGTTTGTTTATCGTTTTCCGTTAGAATAGTGCGGTTAAACCGTCCGCCGGATCGGCGTTGCCGGTAGACAAAAATTATTTTCAAGACGATGACACGACGAATTTTCATTGCAGGGAATTGGAAAATGAATCTGACGCTTTCCGCGTCTCTCGAACTTGCCGAAGGGCTGAAAAAAGCCGCCGCCGGCATCAGTAATGCCGACATTGCGGTTTGCCCGCCGGCTGTTTATGTTCAGGCAGTTGCGGCTGTCCTGAAAGGCACGGCAGTCGGTGTCGGCGCACAAAACGTTTATTTCGAGAAAGAGGGAGCATTTACCGGCGAAATCAGCGCAAATATGCTGAAAGACATCGGGTGCCGGTACGTTATTCTCGGACACAGCGAGCGGCGGAACATTCTCGGCGAATCCAGCGAGCAGGTCAATTTGAAAGTCAAAGCCGCTCTTGCTGCCGGTCTTGTACCGATTGTCTGTGTCGGCGAACTTCTGAAAGAACGGGAAGCCGGGACAACGGAAGATGTTGTCCGCCGCCAATTTGACGGTTCCTTTTCCGGCATTGCGGCGAAAGAGATGGAGAATTGCGTCATTGCTTACGAACCGGTTTGGGCAATCGGCACAGGAAAAGTCGCAACACCGGAGCAAGCCGAAGAAGTTCACGCCGCGATTCGGAAAATGATCGAAAAGAATTACAGCAAAGAAGTTGCCGAAAAAGTGCGGATTCAGTACGGCGGCAGTGTGAATGACAAAAACGCCGCAGAAATCCTTGCAAAACCGAATGTGGACGGCGCGCTTGTCGGCGGTGCCTCGCTCAAAGTTGAGCCGTTTCTGGGCATCCTCAAATCGGCATAATTCCCGTCATCGCCATGCCTGCTTTACACCGGCATGGCACTCCGACTGTAAGTTTTTTATTGGGTATGTCAATACAGCAGTGAAGACAAATTTTCCGAAATCGGAGATTTGTCAACAGCGGAAATGCAAAAATGGGGAAAATTGTTCCGCTGTGGAAAAAACTTGGCGGCGGCGGTTTGCCCGCCCGTCACAAACGGAATAATTTTTTGAGCGAATCCAGAAGTTTATACGGTTCACCGTCTGCCGATTCGTCCCGAAGCGATGCCAGCGGCGAATGAATGTATTTCGCCATCAGCCGGTGAAAAGCATACCGGATTTCTTCCCGTTCCTTTTCGTCCAATTCCGGCAACTTATTGAAAAGCCGCTGCAATTCCGCATCTTTCGTTTTCGTCCACCGTTCCTGCAACTGCTGAATGACCGCCCCGCTGCGGCGGAGAACCATCTCTTTCATAAATTCGGCAGCCGCCTGCTGCACAATCTTTTTCGCTTTCGGAATTTCCTTGTCCCGCTCCTGCCGGTTCTTATCGCACACAGCCCGTAAATCGTCCACCGTCAAAAGATACACGCCGGATCGGGTTCCGATGGACGGTTCAAAATCACGCGGTACCGCTAAATCCAATATCAACAATGTCCGTCCCTGCCGTTTGCTTTCCGCCGCTTTGTAATCGGCAAGCGAAACAATCGGTTCCGGCGAACTTGTCGCCGAAACGATGATGTCCGCTCCGACCATTAAATCGAACCGGCGTTCCCAATCGTCCGCAGCAGCACCGAATTCAGCGGACAACGCTGCCGCACGTTCCCGGTGCCGGTTCAGAATCGTGATATTTTTTGCACCGTATTCGATCAAATACCGCACTGTTTCCCGTCCCGTTTCGCCGGCACCAAGGACGAGAATGTTTTTATCACCGAGCCGATCAAAAATCTGCATCGCAAAATCGGCAACAGCAATGCTCGGCACGCTGATCCGGTGTTTGTGCAAATCGGTTTCGGCAGCCGTCCGTTTGGCGGTTTTCAGGGCGGACTGAAAAAGCGTGTTCAGATAAGTTCCGGCAGTATCGGCTTCATAAGCAAGTCCGTAAGCGGCTTTGACTTGGGATAAAATTTGGACTTCCCCAAGAACCATGCTGTCGAGACCGGCGGCAACGGCAAAAAGATGTTCGGCGGCTTCGGTGCCGTCAAGGGTGAAAAGGTACGGCGTGAAATCGTGCGGTGCCGGTGCGGGACTTGCCGTAACACCGATGTTTTGTTCGGGGAATTTCTGGTCGAGGAGAAATTGCAGTAAATGTTCGGCGGCGGGGAGTTCGCCGTTTTGATCGGCGATATAAAATTCGGTACGGTTGCATGTTGACAGGAGAACGGCTTCGGTGTCAGCGGTTTTATCTTGCCATGCGTTGAGGGCGGCGGCGGTTTGTGCCGGCGAAAACGCCAGCCGTTCCCGCACTTCCTGCGGAGCGGAGCGATAGTTTAAGCCGATAACACGGAGCATAATCACAAGAATGGTGCCTACTGCGTCTCTGTATTATACATCATCGCAGGCAGGACGGCACCGGCTGTTGCGTTTCGGCATTGATATAATAGAAGATGGAAATATAATAAACTACCCAAGTGTTTGTACTTTTGGACAAGGCAGAACAGATATGGTAAAATTCCTGTCGTATAGATATACAGTTTTTGCTCAATGAGTGGTTTTGTCTATGAGTTTTGAGCAGCACCCCAAAAAACAAGACAGGTATTGAAAATTGAAGCGTTTTTGCGAAACGATAAATTGAAAATAGCCGGATAGATTTTTTATTTTATCGTTGGAAGCCGAGCGGATTTCTTTTCTCTGACAGTCAAGAACCGGCATAACTGCCATTATTGTTATTATGGCTTCAACCGTCATCCCTGAACCGGTGCAGTTTTGTTCTTCGTAAGGGAATTTTTAACTCAAAACTGTCCGAAAAATACGAATCTCACGAATTTTTTCTGCGCTGTATTTTCCGGCTGTATTGTGCTGTCGGGCTGCCGGCTCTCGGTCTCTTGCATAAGCTATAGCACCGTCTTCTCTATCCGTCTTGCCGTTTGTTTGATAAAATAAGGCGAAACCTCCCTGAACAGAAATTTTGCAGTCATGCCTAAACCGCCCGCTTTCAAATCGCTTGCTCCTTTTGTTTGTGCCGTCTTATTTTCCGCAGCCGCTGCTACAGAAAGCCGTCCGGCAGACACTCTTTTCACCGGTTTCCAAAATCCGCCGCATACCGCCAAACCCGGCGTGTATTGGTTCGTGATGGACGGAAACCTCAATCCCGAAGGCATCACCAAAGATTTCGAGGCAATGAAAAAAGCCGGTCTCGAACATATTATTCACATGGAAGTCAATCAGGGCGTTCCCCGCGGCACAGCGGATTTACTTTCCGAACCATGGCTGCAAGGAATGAAACATGCCGTCAAAGAAGCCGGGCGGCTCGGCATTGATATGACCCTTGCCATCGGTCCCGGATGGTGCGGCAGCGGCGGACCGTGGGTCAAACCGGAAAAATCCATGCAGCATCTCGTTTACAGCAAAACACAAGTGACCGGCAACGGCCGCAAACAAACGATTGATTTGCCGGTTCCGCCGCCGAAAAAAACGTTACGTGTGCAGGCGGCAAAAGATTTTTATCAAGACGCTGCCGTTCTTGCTTTTCCTGCACCGGAAAAAATGCAGAGTATCAGTGCAATTGATGAAAAAGCCCTCTACAGCCGCACCGGTTTTTTTATTGACCGCCGCACTATCCCCTATATTTTGCCCGCCGCCGAATATCCCGATCTTCCTGCCGTTGCGTCCCGAAAGATGATTGACCTCACCGGTCAATTCGCAGACGGCAAACTGACATGGGACGTTCCCGAAGGAAAATGGATTGTGATGCGGTTCGGCTCGCGGAACAGCGGCTCGGTGACAACTCCTGCCCCGCAGCCCGGTTTCGGTATGGAATCCGATAAGTTGAATGCCGGTGCTGTCCGGGAACATCTTGATACGTATCTGGGAAAGATTTTCAACGTTCTCGGTACGGTGAAAAAAGAAGGAGACGGCGGTCTGAAAACGCTGCACATCGACAGTTGGGAAGTGGGGGCGCAGAATTGGTCGGAGAATTTCCGCGAGGAATTCATCAAACGGCGGGGATACGATCCGCAGCCCTATTATCCTGTTTACGCCGGTATCGTGATTGATTCAACAGAACGGAGTGAACGTTTCCTTTGGGATTTGCGTTTCACCGCGCAGGAACTGCTTGTTGAAAATCACGTTCTGGCGGTTAAAGAATTCGGCAGAAAATACGGACTGACACTTTCCATCGAACCGTATGACCAAACCCCTGCTGCCGAAATGGAAATGGCTTGTGCAGCGGACTTGCCGATGGCGGAATTCTGGAGTCAGGGATTCGGCGGGAACTGCGAGCATTGCGTTGCCGAAGCCACGTCCGCCGCTCATCTTCTCGGTCAACCTGCTGTACCGGCAGAATCATTCACTTCCGGCAACGGCGAGGGCTGGAAAATGTATCCCGGTGCCTTAAAGAATCAGGGGGACTGGGCTTTTGCAAACGGCATCAACCGGTTCATTTATCACGTGTATCAGCACCAGCCCCTTGACGACCGGTTGAAGCCCGGAATGACAATGGGACGGTGGGGTGTTTCATGGAACAGGCATAATACGTGGTGGGAATGGGCGGATACGTATCATGCTTACATTGCCCGGTGTCAGTTTTTGCTGCAACAGGGACGCACGGCTGCCGATATTTTGTATCTTACATTGGAAGGATCGCCGTGTGCTTTCGTTCATCCACAATCGGCGATGGACGGCACCGCTTTTTTGCCGGACAGAAAGGGATACAACTTTGACGGATGTCCGCCCGGAATGTTGTCCAAAGCCGTTGTCAAAGAAGGAAAAATTGTTTTCCCAAGCGGAGCAAAATATGAAATTCTTGTGCTGCCTTCTGTTGCGGTAATGACACCGGAATTGCTGGCAAAAATCAAATCGCTTGTGAATGACGGAGCGGCGGTGATGGGAGTTCCGCCGAAAAAGTCGCCGAGTTTGGTCAATTATCCGAAGTGCGATGAGGAAGTCCGGCAAATGGCTGCGGAACTTTGGGGAACCGACCCCGCACCGCAGGAACTTACGGTACGCAAATTCGGCAAAGGAAAAATTGTTTGGTGCAGCGATATGGCAGCCAAAGCGGACAACCTTTATCCGCATTATGACCTGACCGCGGCGTACCTGAAAAACAGCGGTCTTGCACCTGACTGCGAAGCCGCTGCCGGAACCATCAACACTCCCCGCGATTTGCTGCGCGACAGCGACATCAGCCCCGCCAATTTCCGGTACACTCACCGGACAACGGAGGATGCTGAAATTTATTTTGTTTCGAACCGGACGAATAAAAAGGTGTCTGAACACATTGTCTTCCGGGTTTCGCCGGACGCGGGTTATCCTGAAGTTTGGAATCCGCTGACCGGAAAGAAAGAACCGCCGCCGCAAGCAGCGGCGCGGAGCGGGCAATGGGGACCGCAGATGCATGTATCCTTATACTTTGAACCGTATCAGTCATTTTTCGTGATATTCCGAAAGGGGAATCCGAAACCGGCGGTGCCGGCAAAAACGGCGTATACTGTGAAAACGGAGCCGGAGTTTAAACAACTGTCGGCATTGACCGGTTCGTGGAATGTCTCTTTTGACCCGGAGCGGGGCGGACCGGAGAACGTTGTTTTTGACGCGCTGCTTGATTGGTCAAAGCACACCGAACCGGGTATCCGGTATTATTCCGGCAAGGCAATTTATACGAAAGAATTTGACTGTCCGGCGGATGCTTTGACCGGTAAGGTTTTCCTTGATTTCGGCAGCGTAAAAAACATGGCGAGAGTCACGCTGAACGGCAAAGATTTAGGGGTGATATGGACGTATCCGTGGCGTGCGGATGTTTCCGGTTTGCTGAAACCGGCAGGTAACCGGCTGCAAGTCGAGGTGATTAACCTGTGGGTCAACCGGCTGATTGGCGATGAGCAGTTGCCGGAAGACGGGATTGCGGCCGGGAAGTTTCCTGACTGGGTATTGAAGGGAGAAAAACGTCCGACAGGGCGGTTGACATTTGCAACGTGGAAACACTACACCAAAGATTCTCCGCTGCAAGAGTCGGGACTTCTCGGTCCTGTTACGGTGATAAAAGAAACAGAGGGAGAAGCAAAGTGAACGCTTTCCGGCAATAATGAGAGCGGGGGATGTACGTCACGAATTTTTTCCTCGCTGTATTTTCCGGCACATAACGGGAAACGTGCCGACCGGTTTTCACTCCGGCATTGACCCTGCCGCCCGCAGAAGTGTGACGTGATATAATAAGGTAATGACCGTCATCGTTGATCACCGGCAACGCCGTCTGGCAATTTTAGAAAGGGCTTTCGCCCTCTTTGCCGAAGAAGGGTACCGCGGCGTGACCTATCAGAAAATTGCCGACCGGTGCGGTATTGCCCGGACAGCAATTTACAAGTATTTCCGCAATAAAGAAGAAATCTTTCTCTATGCGGTTCGGCTTGCCGCCGGAAATCTGAACACACTCATTGAAAGAGTGCTTCGGCAAACCGATGCCGCTCCGCTGGAAAAACTCATACGGATTCTCCACATCACGGTTCGGCTGCTCGCGGAAAACAGAATTTTCCTGACCGTCATTTTAGATTATATTCTCACACAAAAACAAAGCGGAAAAGATGTCCGCCGCCAAGTCCGCTGCCATACCTTCGGAATGAAAAACCTGTTTGTCCGCTTGCTGCGGGAAGCCGCCGATAGCGGTGAAATCAACCTCTGTAATACAAACATCCGTCATACCGAAATGATCTCGCACCACCTTTACGGTATGCTGGAATCTTTTGTGCTGAACCTGACCGTCACCGATATTTTGGATACCAAAGATTATATCGGTCTGATCGACAGTTATATCAGACAGTTAAAATAAGAACCCGACTGATTTTTGAACAACCCGCGCCGGCTGGCTGCGGGACTCCGCCGTTTCTGGTACAATACAGAAAGAATAACGCGGAGAGACTCCGCCGGAAACAGCCGTGTCAAACAATGATCATCATTTTTTGCACAACTTGCGGAGCAAAACTGACCGTCAAAAATGACGCACTGATCGGTAAAATCGTTGCGTGTCCGAAATGCAAATGCTTACTTCAGGTGCCGCGTCCGGTCGATGCAATCACACCGACTATAGGCACTTTGCGGAAACCGCCCGATGTACCGGCAAACGAATCCGCGAACACTGTTCCGCCGGTTTCGGATGCTTTCCAATCTTCCGCTCCAACGGCAACACCGCAAAATACCGCCGGTGAAGAGGCATGCCGTGAAACGGAACTTTCCGATACAGAAATCAAAACCCGAAAACTCCTGCTCGGTATTTTATTCTTTTTGGTTTTTCTTTTGCTTGTTCTCGGCTATTTCGTATTGTTTACGAAAAAAGAGTGGTCCCGCAACCGGCAGCAGGTACGTCCTGCCGGTGCCGTGGAAAAACCGAATCCCGCGCCGCATCCGGCACCGTCTCCGGTTTCAGCGGAACCGGCATTGCCCGAACCCGTTTCGCCGAAACCGGCACCGGCACAAACGGATGCGCCGGTGCTGCCGCCGGAAGATGCGGCTGTGCCGAAAATCAGCGTCCGGCTGACAGACGATTCAGCAGCCGGAAAGGAAAAAAACGGTCCCGCTCTGATCGAACATTCTGTACAAAAAATCAACATTGCAGCAAAACTGGAGTTGCCTGTTGCCGAATTGCATGTTGATAACATTGCACTGGTGCATTTTATCCGGTTTTTTTCCCGTATGACCGGTGTTCCGATGACCCTCGATATTGATGCGGTTAAACTTGCCGGTCTTTCGGCGGACTCTCCGGTCAGCGGAGAATTCCGGGATCAAACAGCCGCTTCTGTTTTGACTCAAATATTGGATTCGCTTCATTTGCAATGGATGACCGCTGACCGTCAAATTCTTATCGTGCCGAAAGAAGATACGGGAAAAATGCCGGATGTTTTATTTGATGTTTCCGATTTTTCCGCAAAAACGGAGGACTTAAAACCCGCAGTTCTCGCCGACCGGATTCAAAAAATCGTTTGCCCCGGCGAAAAGATAACCGTATTGCCGGACAATATGTTGACGGTCGTGCAGGCAAAAACACCGCACCGGACGTTTATTGAAATTCAAAAATTTCTCGAACAACTCCGCGTTCTTCGGCATTTGCCGCAAAAAACAGAATGGACCGGCGAGCAGTTGGCACCGGAAACATTCGGCTGGGACGAAGTGATGAAGCCGCTCACGCTCAATTATTATCAGCCGGTGCCGCTTGCACAGATTATCAGCCGGCTGGAAGATCGGACAAAATTGATATTTTTGATTGATCACCGGGCGTTTCAAGAGACATTGCTGCCGTTCAATGCGGCACAGGCAAGCGTTCAATGCAATCAGGGAACACTTAACAGCGTTTTGGAATGGACTCTCCATTCGGTTGAGGCGGCTTCGTTGACTTACCGGATTATTGATGCCAAGACGCTGGAAATTACATCTGCCGAATACGCCCGGCAGAAGGATCGTATGACGGCGGAGATTCACCTTTGCCGGCTTCAGGAAGGAAAAACATTAGAAGATATTGCTCTGTCTCTGCGCTCTGCGGTCGAGCCGGAATCGTGGGTTCGGGCGGATGCCCCGGAAACTATCGGCGGCGGCGAAATCGTAACGGATACCCCGTCGGGCTGTTTACTGATTCGGCAGAGTCAGCCGGCACAACGGCAAATCCGGCTCTATCTTGACGCAAAAGAACCGGAAATGTGATGGGTTACAGAATGTTTCCGCGTTAAGACCGCCAAAACGACGCAGCGGACTCGTCTGTATTTACTTCGCAAGGCGGTATATTTCGGCGAAGTCGGCGTTGGTGATCGTGTCAAACAGCCAAACGGTAATAAAATCCTTTGCCGGTATCAGTTTTAGCATACCGTCTTTGACGAGCCTATCATACTCTGTTGCCGGTGCTTCAAAGTCCACGATTTGCTTGTTTTGATAGCGGGGGACAAATGCTGCTAACTTGTCTTTGTTCGGACACGTTCCGTAGAGTGCCGCCGCAAGAATCTGATTGTTGCCTAATGCAAGTGATGTTGCGAAGGAAAATTCCGCTAACGTCCGCTGCAATTTTTTGATTTCGGCTTTCTGCTTTTCCGCTAATTCTGCAAGTTGCAAAATGGTCGGGCGGACATCGGTCAGTTCCAGTGTTCCGGCAATGAGACACAGAGCGAACAATTTATAACGGAAACAGGGTAATGCCGGTGAGCCATTTTTGGTATATTGAACCATAACGGTTGTTGCTTCCGGGTATTGCAGGTAGGAGTGAATGTACCAATCATACTCTTTTTGATACGGCACGAGCGTTTTCTGAATGTCCTTGATGACGATTTTGGACGCTTCGGCATGGGACAGTGTTTGCAAATCCTGCAAACACTTGCGGAAAACACGGTTAGCGAGAACTTTCTCTGTGTTAATCTGATGAGATCGATAACAACTCTTTTCAAAACTGCCCGGATTGTCCAACTCCCGCATCTCTTCATGTCCGATAGCCGCACCGGGTCATTTGTAAAACTCCCTCTTATCGAGCGTTTCTATGATTTTTTGAGGGATTGTCTTTGCAGCGATCCGGCTTGCTTATCGATTCGCTGTTGAATGACAACATCCGTTGTTAAGGGAACCGATGCCGGTTTCGGCACCGGACGAAATGACCGGTATGTCAAATATCCTGCCGCAAGGAGAAGGATTGCCGTGAGGGAACTGATGATAATAATTTGTGCATAAGGTAGGATCCTTTCTGTATTGCTGTGCTTACTTCCTTTTGTGAATGGTTTGCAATCCTACATTTGCGCCGGTGTCTTTTTCCGCATTTTTCTTGTTCGGGTAAATATTTGAAATAATTGAAAACATTTAATTAAAAAACATTATGCTAATCACAAAACATTTGCAAAGGGGGAGGAGGCAAACAACATATCATGCGGAATACACGCCCCTATTTTGCGGTTTCCGGCATCTCATCAGTACCGGTATCAGCATCGGTTCCCCAAATCTCGACTTCCGTAAAACCCGCCCAGCCGAGAGGGAACTCCTGCACCAAGTCCGTAAAAGTTAACGACCTGACCCGCCGTTTCGGAAACGTGAACGTTTGCGGTTCCGCCGTTTTCGTCAAAGCAATGTCCGTTTCCGAACCGTCCGAAAATTTGATTTTACCGGATTTCCAAGCAGTATCATGCGGAAAATCCGCCCGAATCCAAATGACCGCTTTGTCAATTTCCACCAAACGCCCGAAATCAATCGTCAACGTTAAGTCCGTCCGCTTGTGCGGTCCCCACGAAGGAAACCGATTGCCATGTCCTTTGTTGTCCCGCTTGCCGTCAATCACGTTGCAGGCAGCAAAGCAATCCATACCGGCATATTCGCTGTTGGAAACTGCATACGGATAAGATGCCGGCTCGCCCGAAGTGCTGCCCGGATTCAGCGCAAGATTGCGGTAAATGTTTTCCGCCCCGCTTTTCCTGTTGATAACCGGCAATGCCTTCCGCTGCTGCAAGTATTTTTCCATAAACTCTTTTTTCTGTTCAACGCCGCCGTCAGTAAATTGCGGAAAACTTTCAACCGGCGGCAGTTCCGTTTCACCGTTCCGGTATTGCTGCCGGCGCATCGCATTTTCTTCAGCGATGGCCGCCATTTTGTCCCGCTTCATCTGATAGTACGCATATTCCGCTTTTTCCTGCGGCGACCACCGTTCCGCTTCTGTGTACGAACCGCAAAACGGGACCGCCAAGTCAATCCACAGCGCAAACAATTTTCGTTCCTTTTCCGTCAAAACAACATCTTTATGAACGTCCGATTGCTTTCCTTTTTCGAACATGGTCAGCAGTTTGCTTTTGCACGCTCCGGCAAAATACGGCGGCAGCATTTGCGGCGTTGTCTGCACTCCCGCCCAGTTCACAATGTCGTCCGGCTTGCCCCAATGCGTCAGATTCATGTAGGATTCCGAAAAACGGCGGAGTGCCGTGTCATCCGTCAAAACGCCCCGTTTCAGGTCGGCTTTCTGCGGATAAACCGCCTCATTCGCCAGCAAACTGAACGGCAGCGGCGAACCGTCTTCTTTTTGACCGCCGGTATGACACTGCACACATTTTGCGTCTAAAATCCGCTGAATCGTTTTGCCGTAACTGAATCCGGTTTGCGGGTCAACACCTTCGACCGGTTTCGGTTTGCGCGGCGATTTTCGTAACGCTAATGTCCGAAGCGAACCGCCGGTCATCGGATTGTTGACCGTCGTGTTTTTGTCTTCGTGGCAGCCGAAACAACTTTGCTGTTCGCCGGGCTGCAAGGTGGACCAACTCCGCATCGTTTGCACCGTTTCTCCCCGCTCGTTCAGAAGTTGAAAATAAACCGGTGTCTTTGCGGGAACCTCGAAAAACGCCGAACCGTCCGCTTCCACCGGCACCGTTCCGAGTACCTGTTTCACGTCCCACGAACCGTTGCCGACCGAAACCGGTGTTGAAACCATCGCTGCACCGGCAAGGAAATGTCCGTTCACGCCTGTGTGTGTTTTGCCGGTATCAACGTTGGAATTCTTGCCGATGCCTGCCGCACGGTACTGCAAAGCGGTTATCCGCAATTCCTTGATTGTTCCCCGTTCAACGCCTTGCAAACCGGGACCGGTATAAACGTCCTGCACATAATACGTACCGGTTTTTTGATGCTCATCAACGGATGAAACCCGCTGCATCGGCACTTCCCTCGCTTGCAGCGGTACCGGCTGTCCGCAATGCGTTCCGGGGTCAAATGCCAGCAGTTCCCGTTTGCGGTTGTCCGCATCCATATAATACAGTCCCTTCAGCCAGCCGGTATAATGCAGTCCTTTCTGCCCGCCGGTGCCGGACGGCGGAAGAACATTGTAAGCAACGATGAAATTTTCCTCGTCAAGCGGAAGCGGATATTGAAACAGTTCGCCTTTCTGTCCGTAGGTATCAATTCTCTCGGACTTCGTTTCCCGAACCGGAGCGATTAACTGAACGCCGGTATTTTCTTCTGTTCCTTTGCCGCGGTCAATCACGATAAGTTTTCCGTGCTGCAAGGTATGATGACCGCTGGCAATAGCAACCACTTTTTTGGAATTCGGAATCCCCCGTGCGTGGAGAATCGAAGTCGGAAACCATGAATTGTTGCCGTAATAAGCGGTTTGAGCGGTACCGTCTGCATTCATCACAAAAAGACCGTGCGGAAAGATTTGTCCCCGGTCGTTGTAATCCCAGCGGGTATAGATGATGCGTCCGTCAGGCAGGACTTTCGGATAATTGGTATGAACCTGGTCAAAAGTGAGCCGCCGCAGAAAACGTCCGTCTTTATCGCAGCAGTAAAGATTCACGACATCTGTCCACCAGCAATCGACAATCTGCATACACCGCGTGGACGGAAAAATAATATCGCCGTCAGGAAGACAGCAGGGTTCAATATCGGCAAAGCCGCTGCCGAAAGTCAACTGCCTGACGTTGCCGGTTTCGATATGATAATCGTAAAGATGATAATCGTCTTTATCTATATCATTCCGCATTGAAAAGACAACGGTTTTTCCGTCGAAGGAAACGTCCGGGTCGCGGAGAGTACCGTTTTTCGGGGCTTCTGCGAGAACTTTTTCGGTCAGAGTTCCGTCTTCATTGACGGTCAGCGAAACGATTTGTCCGCCGGGCAGAATCTTCCGGTCGCGGTATTGGGCATCGCTGGGGGATTCGGTGTAGGAATAATGCGACCCGCCGAGGATGTCGTGTTTGGCATAAACGATGACCGGACAGGTTTGGCGGACGATTTGGAGACGTTGTTTCCGCCGTTCGGTGCAGGCATCGAAATAAAGTTTTTTCCATTGCGGGTCATTTGCGGGTACGTTCTGTTCCTGCAATTCTTTCAGTTTTGCGGTGAAGGTGCCGGCATGACTGCCGAGTTCGTCCAACACTTTTCGGAGCATTTTGACTTCGGCGGCGTTTCCGGCGGTATCTGTAAATATTTTTTCCGGTTCGGCGGTATCTTGCCGCAGCCAATCCTGCTGTACCCGCTCGGTGAAACCTGCTGCGGCGGTGAATGTCAGCGTCAGCCAGAAAAAGGCAGACAGAAACGGATAACACAGAAGATTCCATTTTGCAGTCATGATGGGACAGGGCATGTATTCTTTTCAATTATTTGCGTCTTATTTTACCGTTTTTTATTGTGTCCGCAATGGATTATTACGGATTGTCCGTGATGCAGCCCCCCCGCATAAATATGCGAGCAATACGCAAAAGGACTGGCAACTGAACGGACGCTATTTTATACCAATGCAGAAAAAAATCCAACGGCTAAAAATAACGCTTTGCCGGCAGTTGCCGAATGTGCGAAATGCCTGACCGGACATCCAATATACTGCTACAGGGCATCGCTTGCCGTTTGCAGAACCCATTGCGGCGCATAAGGATGATCGATCACTCCTTTTTCCGAAAAACGAACATCAATACCCTCAAACGGGTCTTTAGGTGCGTCAGTATTCGCACCGGTGCCGTATCCTGCCGGTCTTGCTCCCGTTTTCAAACCGGCATTGGTAATCGACTTCGCCGAAGAAACCAAGTAAAAACCGACTACCAAAACCCGCTTGCGGTTCTTTGCCATTTCCTGAATGACCGGAACAACATTTTGCCGGTACGATTGTCCGACTTCGCAGAACGCCCAATCGCCGAGCGTGATTCCTTTACTGCCGACCGCCTCGACCAGCAACCGCCGCATGACCGGCTCAACCAACCCGGCATGCTGTTCATCGCCGTGGGCAATCAGCAGAACCGCTTCGTCTGCCGGAGTTTCCGAAAGTGCGGCAATTTCGTCCCGGACAAATTTGTCGAGCAAGTCCCCTTCGCTGATCGTTTGTGTAACAATAACCGGAACTTTCGGTTTGGCCGGCTTGATATTTTCTTCCGCCATCGTTTTGCGGATTGACGGCGAGGTGTAAAGACCAAGCGAAGCGGGAACGTCAAAATGTGTGTGCGACGTGGGGCAAATAAATGCCGGAACAACGACAATGCGGTCGCAGCCCGCTTCTTCCAGCAATTTGATACCGTCAGCGGCATCGGGTTTGGCAAATTCCATATTGGCAGCGGTCACTGCATGAAACGTCTTTTTTGTTTCATTAAGAGCGGCCGTCTTTTCGGCAAACGTTTTGATGGATGCCGCCCACTTCGGCGACGGCGCACCGTGTGTCAGAATGAGTAAGCCGGGCTTGCTGTCATTCTCGGCAGCCCCGGCAAATGCCGGAAGAGCAAATACGGCGGCCATCACTGCCATAAAAGTAAAAACGGAGATCGTTTGATGCAAAAGGGGGCGGAGTAATAATGTCATTGTAATCGTTCCTTTCCAATTTGTGCCGCAGAGGCCATGTGTTTGATCTTTCAGTGTTTGTTTGTCAAAATGACTTTTAACGGTCAAGTATTATATCAGTGATAAAACTTTCGGAAAGGGGGGAGGCAGGGGCAGGCAGTCCGCGCCGGACAAGCGGAAAGAATTGATCATTGATAATAGAAAATTGAAAATTAGGAAATAGAGAAGTCAAACCGTATACGGCAGTTACTCTTCAACAGAATCATCAGGAGCCGAAAACGCAGTCGTTGTCAATCGGCGCGGCGCATACCCCCGTTTTGCGGATTTCCCGCTACAATATCTTTATGCCTGTCCCGCTTTTTGAACCGCAGGAAGTGATGCGGCGGATACTGAAACATCCGACGGCAGTGATCGCTTGTCTGAATGAAGGAACCGAAAAAATCCACGCCCGCCTGCCGGTTTTGTCCGTTGAACGCTTCCGCGGTTCGCCCGAAACCGTTAAACGTGAACTTGAACAAACCGATCCGAACATTCCTATCGTCATTTTTTGTACAGACGATACCGAAATCAAACGTCTCTCCGAACTGCTCGGACATCTCGGCAGCCGTCTGCGGTTCGTGAAAGGACGATTGTCGGCAGGATTTCAATTCACCGGCAGCAAAGATCAGGTGCCGGTTTTCCTCCTTTCCGCTTCGGAACTCTTTGAACGTACCGGCAGCCGGCAGCCGAAACGGCGGCAGTTAAGTCAGGCGATTGATTCGTTTCTTGATCTCAAGCCGGGCGATCTCGTTGTGCATACCGCACACGGCATCGCGCGGTTTCAAGGAATCGAACTCCTCACCAAAGGACAGCAGAAAGAAGAACATCTGCACCTCGAATTTGCCGACTCGCAGGCATTGTACGTTCCGATTTCCAAAATCGGTCTCGTACAGAAATACATTGCCGGTAATAAACATCAGCCGAAGTTGGCAAAAATCGGCGGACAACTTTGGCTGCGGCAAAAGAAAGCGGTCCAGGAAGCCGTTTTTGATCTTGCCGAAGAAATGATTTCACTGCAAGCCCGGCGCGAAGCACAGCCCGGCATATCCTTTCCGCCGGATTCCCATTGGCAAAAAGAATTCGATGCAGGGTTCCCGTTCCGTGAAACGAATGACCAACTTCTTGCGATCGAAGCGGTCAAGCAGGATATGGAAAAACCTCGCCCGATGGATCGTCTTCTCTGCGGCGATGTCGGATTCGGAAAAACAGAAGTTGCCGTTCGTGCCGCTTTCAAAGCCGTTGATGCCGGTTATCAGGTTGCCGTTCTCGTTCCGACAACGATCCTTGCAGAACAGCACGCCCGAACCTTTGCCGAGCGGATGAAAGAATTTCCTGTCACGGTTGCTGCTCTTTCCCGGTTTCAAACGAAACAGGAACAGAAAGAAATTGTTGCAAAAATAGCGTCGGGAAAAGTCGACATTGTCATCGGCACGCACCGGATTGTTTCGGAAGACATAAAGTTTCTTCATCTCGGTCTTGTTGTCATTGACGAAGAACAGCGTTTCGGAGTGACGCACAAAGAACGGCTGAAACAGTTCCGCGAAACGGTTGATGTGCTGACGATGACGGCAACGCCGATTCCCCGGACGCTCCATTTTTCGCTGCTTGGTATTCGGGAAATATCCAACTTGGAAACGCCGCCGGAAGACCGGCTCGCTGTGGAAACGCGAGTGACCCGTTTTAACGAGGACGTGATCCGCCATGCGGTTCTTCGGGAATTAGACCGCAGCGGACAGATTTACTTCGTTCACAATCGTGTTTATGATATTGATGAAACCGCCCGCCGGCTGCAAGACATTGTTCCTGAATGCCGTATCGGAATCGGTCATGCACAGATGCCGGACGAACAACTGGAAAACGTCATGCGGTCTTTTGTGAATCATGAATTCGATATGCTGATCAGCACGACCATTATTGAAAGCGGTCTTGATATTCCGAATGCGAATACGATATTCATAGACGGAGCCGACCATTACGGTTTGGCGGATTTGCATCAACTTCGCGGGCGTGTCGGGCGGTACAAGCATCAGGCCTATTGTTATCTTTTGCTGCCGCGGACGCAGTCCGTCAATACAACGGCATTGAAGCGTCTTCGGGCGGTGGAAGAGTATGCTCATCTCGGCAGCGGATTTCATATTGCGATGCGCGACTTGGAAATACGCGGAGCCGGCAACATTTTGGGAACGCAGCAGAGCGGACATATTGCGGCGGTCGGCTATGAAATGTATTGTCAGTTTTTAGAAACGGCGGTGCGGACGCTGAAACAGATGCCGCCGAAAACGGTTATTGACGTGGAACTTGATTTGCCCGGTGCGGCGTTGATACCGGTGTCGTATACCGCGGATCAGCGGATTAAAATTGATTTGTACCGGCGGTTCACGCGGACGGCAACGCTGGAAGAATGCGATGATTTACGTAACGAAATATCGGATCGGTTCGGCACGCCTCCGGCAGAGGTGAAGCGTCTGCTGATTCATTCGCAAATCCGTGTGCTTGCTCATTCGTACCGGATACGGACGATCAAATTGGAGAGCGGTTTGGCGAATGACAGCGGTTATGCGGTAATGGATTATGTTTCGCCGAAGTTGATGGAACAACTGCGGGAAAAATTAAAAAAGCAGCATTTGGAACTTCGTTTGACGGCGGATCGCAGGGCATACGTACCGATGGGCGGTTTATCGCGTGATTCCGATCCTGATGCAATTCTGGCATTTGTCATGAAAGTGCTGAAATAATCTTCCGAATACGTTAAAAAATTATCTTTTGTTAATGGCTGCGTTAGAAACACCCGGTCTCTTCTTGGCAACGCCGGTCGTGTTCGCTGCTTGCCGAGGCGATATTTATCTGATGCTCACGTTAGGTGTTTTGCCGTATTTTTTCGGTTGGCGTAAGAATGTTGCATCGCAGCCGTTGATACCGATATTCGTGCTGCTTGGTTTATTTACGTGTACAGATTGACTTATTTGGCAAGGTTATCAGAACGTCGGCGGCGATTGGACGATTCGCTCGGCGCATATTTACGCTGTTTTTAATGTCTTGTTTTATCTTTACGCTTACTGTCTTTGGCAACGATTGAAAATTATTCGCAAAAATAAACGGGAACAAGGGACGATGCAAACAGCGTGAAACCGGCGAGCCGAAATGGGGAGCGGGTTGCTGCCGCGGCTGACAGCGGAACTCGTGCGGGATATTCCCTTTCTGTCTAATAGGCGGATCGAAACGGCTGCCCGATTCTTCTTGCAGGTGTCTTGCACGTTTTTCCGAAAACCGAACATACGTTGGTTGCTGCCGCTCCCGGCTCCCCTTTTCTCCAGTCAATTTTCCTGCCGATGCCGTCATCCGAAATGAAAATTTTCCGGGCAATCCTCTGTTTTTCGGTTTCTTTTGCTCTTTTCGGGAGAGCCGCATCCGAAGAATTCGGCGTTCCCCGGCGGAATGATGCCTATCGTCAGCCGGCAGCCGGTACTGCACCGCCGCCGATACTGCCCTATGTTGTCCGAATCATCGCTTTCGATGCCAACGGTCAATCCTTCGGTACCGGTGCCTATGTGGGAATCAGCGGCGAATACGGCATCGTTTTGACCAACTGGCACGTGGTTTGTGAAACGAAAGGACTGACCCATATTCATTTTCCGTCCGGTTTTTCATCATTCGGAGCCGTTGTCCGCAGCGATCCGAAGTGGGATTTGGCGTTGATTGCGGTTTCCAAACCGCCGCAAACGATTCCGGTTTTGCCTGTGTCGCAAACCCCGTCCAAACCGGGCGAACCGCTCTGGATTGCCGGTTACGGCTCCGGTTCTTACCGTATTGCGGAAGGACGCTGTGTCCGCTACCTGACACCGGAAAATCCGAAAGACGGAAGCACTCCGCTTTATGAAATCGTAGAGGTTTCGGTCAGCGCACGCAAAGGGGATTCCGGCGGTCCGATTTTGAATCAGCGGGGGGAACTTGCCGGTGTGCTGTTCGGATCGGATATGGTCAGCAACACCGCCGGCAGTTTTTGCGAGAGAGTGAACCGGTTTTTGATGGAAACGTCTGCGTATGTAGAGCGGTTGCCGGCGCGTCCCGAAACGCATTTTGCCGGTATCGAAAAGGGAGGACCGTTCCATTCGCTTCGGGAGAGCCGGGATTTTCGTCCGCAGCCCGTTCCGGTGCCGCCGGTGAGTGTACCGGTGCGGCATTATGTACAGCCGCCGGCTTCGTCTCCGCCCGGAATTCCGCCGGCCGCACGCATCAGTGCGCAGTCCGCCGCCGTTTTTGCCCATATTTCTGATCATCCGGTTCCGGCTCATGATGTCTCTGATCATCATCGCCGTCATCCTCATCCGGTTCAGCCGATTCTTCTGGCGGATCTTGTGTCTCCGGCAGTGAGTACGGCATCGCCGCCTGCTATCGCGCAGACCTCGCATTTGGTTCCGCTGATGCCGTTGACGGCTGATGCGGACTTGCCGGAACCGGTTTATACGGTCAGAGTCTTTGCAGACCGCCGTTCTGCACCGCTTACCATGTTTATTCTGTGCAATATGCTGCTGGGTATCGGATTATCATTCGCCGCTGTCCGTCTGATCGCCGCCGGCAATCGTTAACGTAACGTAAAAAGTATAAGAACTGTTCCTGAAATTGAAAATTGAAAATTGATAATGAATAATTGATAATTTCGGAAAGAAAAGGGCCGCCGCGAGCCGTTGAACTCCTTCTTTTAATTATCAATTTTCCATTGTCAAGGATTCCTCTTTCACTTCTCTCTTTCTGCGGGGTTTTTCTGCCGGATGCCGGCGGAATGCATAAACATGGCAAAGAGTACCGCCGTGAAAAGCAGACCAAGAGCGAGACCTGCGGTGTAAGTAAAACGCCCCGCCGTTTTCTCCACAAAAGAACCGAGACATTCTCCCGCAGTGAAAAAATACGTTGCCGTCACCGCCGTCATCCACACCGCAGGCAGCAACGTGAGCCAGTAGTTCCTGCCTGCTTTGGCAAGATAAGCACTCGCCGCCCATAAACCAACCGCCGCCAGCGTCTGATTCGCCCACGCAAAATAACGCCATATAATATTGAAGTTCGCAATACTGACAAGAGAAAACAGTACCAAAATCACACCAACCGCAAAAAGAGGAAGAGCCACCGCAAGACGGTTCCGCAGCGGTTTCTGGTCAAACTTCATCGCATCAGCAATGCTGAGACGCGCACTGCGGAACGCCGTGTCGCCCGAAGTGACCGGACAAGCCACCACACCAAAAACCGCCAGAATCCCGCCAAGCCAGCCCATGTATTCCGTACAAGATTGAGCAACAATCACCGGTGCCGACACCGACGCAACTTTGCCGGCAACGTCAAAATGCGCCATCGTCACCGCCGCCCAAATCATCGCCACGATTCCTTCCAGAATCATCGCACCGTAAAACACCATGCGTCCTTCCTTTTCTGTTTTAAGACAGCGGGCCATCAGCGGCGATTGAGTCGCATGAAAACCGGAAACCGCACCGCATGCAATCGTGATAAACAGGAACGGGAAAAGATGCGCCGCAATATTGCTTCCTTGGTCGGGACGCAGATTCACAAACGAAAACTCCGGTATCTTGGTGATTTCACCGGTCGCAAACATCATCACGGTTAGTCCCGCCGCCATTGTCAGAAGGCATGCCCCGAAAACAGGATAGATTCTGCCGATGACTTTGTCGATAGGAAGCAGCGTTGCCAGAATATAATAAGAAATAATCGAGGCGATGCAGAAAAGATAAAAGATTTCCGTATTGGTCATGTGTCCGTCAAAGAGAGCGATTCGTTCTCCTTCCGGCAGCGGAGCAAACATCGTTTGCAGCACTTGTGCGGGAGTGGTTACGAACACCGCGCCGACAAAGACGAGCAGTACCAGCGAGAAAACCCGCACGACAATGAGCGGCTTCCTGCCGAGATATTTGCCGACAATCTCCGCAATGTTGGCACCGTCATTCCGCATCGAAAGCATGCCGAGAATATAATCGTGTACGGCACCGGCGAAGATGCAGCCGAAGACAATCCACACAAAAGCAGCCGGACCGAATAACGCTCCGGCAATGGCTCCGAACACGGGGCCGGTTCCGGCGATGTTGAGAAGTTGAATCAGTGTGGCTTTCCATGCGGACATCG
The DNA here is from genome assembly GCA_031256755.1 of Planctomycetaceae bacterium. Classification (GTDB taxonomy): domain Bacteria; phylum Planctomycetota; class Planctomycetia; order Pirellulales; family Thermoguttaceae; genus WRKP01. The sequence goes on along the minus strand of JAIRPZ010000140.1, from coordinate 11,619 downwards.
GTACAAAGTCCACGCCGTCATTCCGCCGGACAGCCGGTGTTTCGGCTTCCGGCCGGATAACAAAAATCCGCTCGGCGATTTTGCCGTAAAGAAAATAACCCAATATCAATGCCGCTATGCCGAAAATAAAAGAATACATCGAAACCTCCTGTATGGTTGAGGGCAAACCTGTTTGCTGTACCGGTTGATTATAAACATTTCTGCGGGAGAAGGACAGCACTGGAGACAGCAGACAGCAGATTGCAGACGGCAGAAGAGGGGGAAGGAAGACGGCAGTTTGCAGACGGCAGACGGCAGCAGAGGAGGAAAAGACGGCAGAAGGGGAATTCTTTTTCTTGCTGCCGTCTGCAATCTGCTATCTGCCGTCTCATTTCTGCCGTCTGCCGTCTCCAATATCCCCTGCCGTCTTGCAATCCGTTCCGTTCCGGTTAAAATCAACGGAAGTTTTTTATTAAAGCCTTTGACAATTACTCAACACAATGTTTGCCGCTGTTGTTATTCCCAGTTGGATTCAGGGATTAAAGTACATTGACCTTGGTGCCGCTGCCGTATTCATCCTGTTCGGTGCAGCCGTTTTCGCTTTACGCAGCGTATTCCCGAAAGCCGGAGCCGTTGCATGGATTACGGCGAAAGAATCCGTTCTTCAGCCGCTGTTTGTCATTCTGACATTGGTCGGTTTATTCGCCCTGTTCATGTTCCTGCTGATCCCTTACAACACGTTTGGGGAAGATATTAAACTGGTCATCACGCAGGGAATCACCGTGGTCAAACTTTTTGCCGCCTTTTTGGCGGTCTGGGCAGCCAGTACCACGATTGCAGACGAACTTGACGGCAAGACCGCGTTAATGGCTCTTGCAAAACCGTTGAGCCGGACGAAATTTATCATCGGTAAATATGCCGGCGTGATGATTGCCGTCACACTGCTGTTTCTGATTCTCGGAACGTTTTTTCTGAATGCCGTTTCGTACAAAGTGGTTTACGATGCCCGCGAATCTTCTAAAGAAGTACCGACCGCTGTTGAATGTGCGGCGGCTGTCGGGGATATATTGCCCGGTATGGCTCTTTCTTATTTGGAAACGGTTATTTTAGCGGCGGTTGCGATCACGGTCTCAACCCGGCTGCCGCTGCTGCCGAATTTGACGCTCACGCTGATGATCTATCTTTTGGGCAATATTGTTCCGGTGATTGTGCAGTCGTCTATGGGACAGTTTCCGATGGTTGTTTTCGCGGCGGATGTCGCCAGTGCGGTGCTGCCGAATCTTGATCATTTCAGTATGGAGACCGCTGTGGCGATGGAGCGGGCGGTTCCATGGAGTTATGTCGGCGGAACGGTTGTGTACACATGTCTGTACTGCGGCGTTTTGCTGATTGTTTCACTGCTGCTTTTTGAGGACAAAGATATTGCCTAGCGAATGTCTATTTGTCAGGCGGTTTCGCCGGCTTCGGAAACGCCCTGCGAAACCGTCCGCAGATTCTTGAGAATTGCGGTAAATTCCTGAACAGCGGTATCAATATCTTCATTAATGATCCGGTAGTCAAACTCGCCGGCATGTTTCAATTCTTCAAGTGCCGTCGCCAGCCGCCGGCGCATCGCTTCCTCCGTCTCCGTACCTCGCCCCTGCAAACGCGCTTTCAGAACATCAATGTTTTTCGGCTCAATGAAAAACGTCACCGCATCAGGAAACTGTTCTTTCACTTTTTTGGCACCATTCACATCAATTTCCAAAACAACCCAGCAGCCGGCAGCAAGACCTTCTGCAACCGTCTGCCGCAGCGTGCCGTACCACGTTCCCGTCCCGAACACCTCAAAACATTCCAGAAATTCGCCGGCAAGCCGCCTGTTCTCAAAATCACCGGCACTCAAAAAATGATAATGCTTCCCGTCAATTTCGCCGGGACGCGGACTGCGGGTCGTCGCCGAAACACTCATTTGCAGCGGAAATCCGCTTTCAGCGAAAACCTTTTGCAGCAGCGTTCCCTTACCGACACCGGAAGGTCCCGAAACAACAAGCAGCGGCGTTTGAGAACAATTAACGTTGGACAGCATAGGGGGTTTGTGCAGATGACGGGACATTTCCTTTGAGGTCTATTTTATCTTTCAGTATCTCTGCGGGAAACTTCCGCCGCAATTCGGCAATGTATTCGTCCTGATAACGCTGTCCGCGCTGATTCCGAATCTGTTCCCGAATCACAACCTGGGCATCGATAAACGGCGTAATTTTCGCCTCTTCCCGCTCTAAAACCTTAATGATGTGCAGCCCCTTTTCCGTTTTGATAATAGCCGGACTTAACGAACCGATCGGCTGCGAAAAAACGGCTTGTTCCAGTTCCGGCGATGTCAAACTCCCTTTGGCAGTCCAATCCCACACGCCGCCGCCGGAAGCAGTGGCTCCGTCCGAATTGGCTTTGGCAATCTCTTCAAACGGTGCGCCGGACTGCACCTGATTCCCCATCCAGCAAATCTTTTTCATCGCTTCGTCTTCCGTTTTATGCCGCGAAGTCAGCACGACCATTTCCTGCCACCGGGCTTTCGCCTTTGCCGTAAACATAGACATATTTTTCTCATAAAACTCGTGCATTTCATCGTGATTACAAACGTTTGTGGCTTTTTGGGCTGCGGCAGCAATCCACTGCTGCGCGATCCGCTCCCGAATCCAGAGCATTCGTTCCCGTTCCAGCGAACTGCCGAGTTTTTCTTTCAAATAATTTTTGAGCGAAAAAAGATCCTCCGTGCCGAATTCTTTCATCATTGCCGGTACTTCATTACGGTCAAACTCTTCGCCGATTCTCGCATCGAAATGATCCCGTTCCGCCTTCACTTTGGAAAGAACATAATCGTTGTAAATCAGTGCAAGGAGAACCTGTTCCTGCAAAAACGAGGGATAACAGGATTCGATAAAGGCATTCATTCCCAGATCAATCTCTTCCGGCGCGATTTTGGCACGTTCTTCCGGCGGCATCCGTTTGAGGTTTTCGTTCATCACTCTGATCGCCGTCCGGCGGATTTTCGGCAGAATATCGCACATTAAGATAACCTGCGTGCCGACACGGGCCACTGTTTCTGTACCGGGACAATGCACATCTTCGATTAACATGGAGGGCGTTTGAATGGACGAAGGCGGAACCTGCACCGTTGGCGGGTTCGGTGGATTCGGAGGAACCGGCGGTGCGGCAGGCGGCGGCGTTTCATTGACCGGTGCGAAACCGGCAGGATGGACCGGCTGATAGGACGCGGCAAACGGATCGGAAATCCCCGCTGCCGGCGCAGGCGGCGGTGTTTCTTGCAGCGGTTCCGGCAGCGGCGGTCTGTCTTGCGGCGGTGCCTGCGACATGACCGCCGCATAAACGGACGGTGCCGGTGCCGGAACGTTTTCCTGTACCGGCAAAGGGGTAAGCGGACTCACGGCTTCAGACGAAAAATTGTCCGAAACCGGCGGTGTAGGATTGCCGTTGTTCCAAGCGGAAGCAACGGGCGGTGCGGCGGGAACCGAAGCCGGTTCAGGTGTCATCGCCGGCGGCATAGCGACAGGCATAGCGGAAACCGGCGGAATGGGAACACTTGCCGGCGGTGCAAGCGGCGGAATGTCCGGCGTGTAACGGGAAGCATCCGCGTGCAGTGCTTCCCGGCTGCGATCGGAAGAGTGATCCGTTGCATACTGATCCATAAATTTCTTTATTTGATCATCAGCGGAAACCGGTTCCGAAGAATGGTCTGAACCGGGAAAGAGATCGATGCCGGCGAATGCAGCCCATTTCTTTGCCAGCGGAGGATTCATAACGGCTCCGATGGTCCCCAGCGACGCAAGAAAAAAAACGGTATAAAAAAAGTATTTCACGGGCAGTTTCGCAACAAGAAAACGTTCTCTGCGGGAAATGTTAACGAATTCCCCCGGAAAAATGCAAGAGCAATTTCTGTATTCTTTCCTGCGATGCCAGCCGGTTTATTGTTTCCGGCGGAACAGCCGGATGCTGCGCCGCGGCAAACCGGACTTCTGCCGCCATACTCAAGTCGGGAGACGAAGCGGTACTGTCCGTTCCCAGCGCAACGCAAACACCCAAGTCCAGCATTTGCCGCAGCGGATAAGCGGAATGACGGAAATAAGCATGCGACCGGGGACAATACACCGCGATCATTGTTTCCCGGTGTCCGGCAAGAAACCGCATTTCGTCTGCCGCAAGATAATTTCCGTGAATGATCAGCGACAGCGGTGCCGCTGCCAGCAGTTGCAGATAATCCATCGGACGTTTGCCCGGCAATGTTTTTTTCGGATCATAATCGGGATCGGCTTGCCGCATCATTTCGAGCAGCGGTCCTGAATGATCCCGCAGCAGTTGCAATTCTTCCGGCGTTTCCGCAAGGTGCATCGCCAGCGGCTTGCCTGACTGGACTGCTTTTTCCAGCAGTTCGGGACAAACGGTGTGCGGGGCGTGGGGCGACAAACCGTAACAATCGGGCAAGGCTTTCCATTCCGTTTCCGCCTGTTCCGGTTTCCAAGCGATTAATTCGGTAAACGGAAAGACCTCTGCCGAACCGCTGATATAATGCTGCGAAAATGCCGGACAACGGTTCGGCACAATATCGGCGATCAGCGATGTTGTTTCAATCAGTTCCTGCCGCTGCAAGCCCCGTTCAATCCCTTTCCGGGCGTTGTAAACCGGACTGCGGCGGAACCGAAGAATTTCGCCGATCCAATTTGCCGTTGTCTGCCGGGAAACACCGGACGGACACTCAAACGGTGCGGCGATTTGACTCAACTCCAAGTGAGCATGCAGATTCATGAAGAAACGGCTCATTTTGCCAAACGCTGACTGAACAGCCAATCGTAGATCAGTTGGTTAGCGTAGGCGGGAGTCCACGCATCGTGTCCGACACCGTCGAAAAGCGTGAAAATGATTTTTGTTCCTCCGGCAGCCCGAATTTCTTCTACCATTTTCGTTTGGAATCTTTTGTTCACGACGTTATCATTTCCGCCGTGAAACGCCCAAATCGGAACGTTGGTTAATTTTTTTGCCCATTCGGGGTTGGCACCGCCGCAAATAGGCACGGCTGCCGCAAACCGGTTCGGGGCTTCATTCAAACAAAGCCAAGTGCCGTAGCCGCCCATACTTAAACCGGATACATAAATCCGGTTTTTGTCGACTTTGAATTGCTTTTCTACATGGTCAAGAAGGAGCATCAGTTGGGCGGGCGACCACACATATCCCTTTTTGCACTGCGGTGAAACGGCGATGCACGAAAACTTTTTGCTGAACTCCGGTTTTTCGAGAAAATTCGGCAGACCGGTATTTTTGACCCGATTGACTTCACCGGCATCGTTTCCGCATTCGCCGATGCCGTGTAAAAAGAGGAGCAGCGGTGCGCCGCCGGCTTCCGCCTGCTTATCGTAATCTGCCGGCAAAAACACAAAGTAATGGACGGTCTCTTTTTTGGAAGGATCGATCGGACGGGGAATACTCATTGGTTCCAAAAATTGACCGGGCGGAAGGACACTGGTACTGGCGGGCAGTTCAACGCTGAACACGGTTTGTTTCCCGCGTTCAGCGGCGGGATGATCTTCGGCAAACATGACGGGAACGAACATGAAACTGACCGCTGTAAAAAACAATATGGATCTCATCGGGCTGAAATTGGTTAGAGAGAAAACACAGAAGTCCATTATACAAAAAAAAGACAGGCAGGAATGTACGCCGCCGGCTTGTCAAAGTTTGTGCGGCTAATAAAGCGGAGTCGGCGGACGGTATTGTTCGATGTCAATACTGCGGAACCAGTCAATCGTTTTTTGCAGCCCCTCTTTCAGCGGCGTTTTCGGTTCCCAGCAGAGTTTCGCCTTTGCCAGCGAAATGTCCGGCTTACGCTGACGCGGATCATCCGGCGGCAACGGCTTTTCCTGTATCTTTTTCGGACTGCCGGTTAATTCAAAAACCAAATCGGCAAGTTCCCGAATCGTAAACTCCGCCGGATTACCGATGTTCACAGGGCCGGCAAAATCCTCGTCGTTGTTCATCATCCGAATAACGGCTTCAATAAGATCGTCCCGATAACAGAACGACCGGGTTTGCGAACCGTCGCCGAAAACCGTGACCGGTTCGCCGCAAAGTGCCTGCCGGATAAAATTGGACACAACACGTCCGTCGTAGGGGTGCATTTTGGGACCGTAAGTGTTGAAAATCCGAACAATACGGATCGGCATTTTGTGCATCCGGCGGTAATCCATAAAAAGGGCTTCGGCGGCGCGTTTGCCTTCATCGTAGCAGGCGCGTGTCCCGATCGGATTGACGCAGCCGCGGTACGACTCTGTTTGCGGATGCACTTCGGGATCGCCGTACACTTCGCTGGTGGACGCTTGCAGAATCTTTGCCCGGCAGCGTTTGGCTAAACCGAGCATATTGATCGATCCCCGCAGCGAAGTTTTCATCGTTTTAATCGGATTATACTGATAATGTCCCGGTGCGGCAGGACAAGCAAGATTGTAGATTTCATCGACTTCGAGAAAAAGAGGCATCGTGATGTCGTGCCGGATTAACTCGAAGTTCGGTTTGCCGAGAAGTTCCGCAACATTGGATTTCTGGCTGGTGAAAAAATTATCCACGCAGATGACATCGTGCTGTTCCTGCACGAGACGTTCGCAAAGACATGAACCGAGAAACCCTGCTCCGCCGGTTACAAGAATCCGTTTAATTTTGCTCATTGTGTTTGGTAGAGTACGGAAAATTTATTTTGCCACTTCCCGATTGTTCAGGATCAAATATGCCGCAATCACAACAGGAATGACATAGGCAAGCGTTGTGACACTGTGGTTCAGCAGCCAGCCCGCCGGAATGTCAAAGCCCTGCACCAATGCCTTGTCATACACGCCGTATTCCGACAGCGGCGGAACGGTTTGTCCCAGCAGAAGCAGGAAATAAGCGTATATCTGATCCGAAAATTTGACAAAGGATGTCGCCATATTGGAAGGCAAATCAGTCACAAGATTTTGCTGAATCAACAGCCGGTACAGCGATTCAAAAGGACCGCCCCCCAAAACTTTGTTAAGACCGAGATCGATCATAAACGATTTTGCAAAACCGGCAATCATCACGCCGACAGTCGAAATCATTGCAATCGGACCGCTCAAAAAAGTGCTGAATAAAACACCGAAAGATGTCAAAATAATCATCTGCATCCAGATGCTGAAAAAACTTTTGGCAAAGTTGAATCCGACCGGCGCATCAGCAGCACGCAGATACAAATCCCGCGGCGCAACACCGATATACTGCATCCGATCCAAACATTGCAGCCAGATTTCGACTTCGCCGTCCGCAACAAAATCTTGGAACAAATCAAAATTCTTCCGCTGCATCAAATCGGTATTATTTCTTCCTTCGGCAGCCGTGCGGTCGTCCGGCTGAACGAAAAGCGTGTTGTCGTCGTTTCGTCCCCGCCGCTGGACAATCTGCGGCGTACCTTCAAACGTGCGGGGTAAAAGAAGCGTTTTCGTAATAAATTCTTCGGTGCTGAATGTCATCAGTTCCACTTTCAAGCCCGTTTTCGGATTACGGATCGATAAACTGCCGTTCACCCGTTGTTCAATATCCGCTTTGATCGTGCGGAAAACGCCCAGTTTCATTTCCACCGGAATTCCCTGTTTGATGGTTTCGGCATTAAAGGCGGATTCGCTGATGCCCCGGAAACAAAAAATGGCGGCTTCGCTGGCGGTCTTGCCGTCGGCAGCACCGGCAATATAAGAACGGTATTCCCACTCTTCGCCGACATTGATGCCTTCGCTGGTTTCGATGTTGTCCCCTTTGCGGAAAGAGAGTTGTTTGCAATAAACAGGAATTCTCGCCTGCATTGTGCCGTTTTCGTCGTGGACGGTGTATCTTGCCGGTTTTCCTTCTTCTTTTTTCACCGTAACCTGATGAGTATGTCCGTTGACTTGGGCAACGCTAACGCTGCCGTCGGCGAAAACCGTTACGGGATGCTTATGCCCGTTGGTCAGGCGTGTTTCGCCCTGAAAAATAATTTGACGGGGATCGTTTGTACCGCTGCCGGATTCAAGCGAAACCGGCGTTAAGTCCGTCCGTTCTTCCAAGAGATGAGTGTGCCGAAGCCCGTTGGTGACGAAAAAATAACTGGCAATACCCATAAAAATCAGCATTGCCGTGCTGATCACGCTGACACCGATGATGCGTCCCAGCACAATTTCACTGCTGCGCAGCGGCTTGGTCACAATCGAGTAAATCGTTTTCGTTTTGAATTCGGTCGGCAAGCCGAATGCACTTAAAAAGAGGGAGAGGAGAAGTACCAGAACCATTGTTGCGCCGCTGACGAAAGAGAGGTAAAGCCGGGCGGGGTCTTCGCTGTTCGGATCAAGAAACCAGCCCGCCATCAGGAGCAAAACCATAAACATGGCAAAGATGAAAATGACGCGGCGGCGCAGGGATTCTTTGACGGTGAGCAGTGCCACTGCCCAGGTTCGGGCGGCGGAAAACGAGGTTACGCCTTCCAGTCCCCGCTGAACGGTGCGGACAAATGGACGCGGAAAATGTTTCCCGTGCCAAATGAGGGCAAAAATGAAACCGATACCAAGAGTTATGCCGAGCAGGGCGGCGACGGCCATAAGCCATGCAGCCGCAGCCGGCAGAAACCACTCTGCAAATTCAGGAATTGGCTTTTCTAAAATCATCGAATTTTGATAAACAAGGAAAAAGGAGTCAACGCTGAACGTGAATTCTATTGTACCGGATAATTTTGCGATGTGGGATCGGGGGCAAAAAACTTCCGGTTCTTTCTTTTCATCAGCCGTTTTCGCATTATCACCTGACGATAAGCGGTTCTTCGGTGCCGCAGCGGTTGATTTGCAGCGATTTTCTGCCGTAGAACAAGTCGGCAAGCAGCGTCCCGACCAGTTCTTTCCGCCAGCCGGACGAAAGACGCGGCACAACATTTTGCGGCAATGTTCCCAATTCCGCCGCAATCCACTCCCGAACATCATTCGGACTGCCGACCAGCAGCGGTGCCATCCGTTCCCGCTTGCAGATCGAACCGAGAACCGCATAAAGAATCTGCGAAATCACCGTATACTGCGGATACGCCGTCCGAAGCGGCGGTTCCGGCAATTGATCTTCCGGCAAATCCAAGCCCCTGCTGATCGCCAGAACAATGTCCGGCAGAATCCGGGCAATGTCCGTCCGCTGCATACCCCGCAAAGCGGCAATCCGTTTTTCGTCATTCGTCCGCCGCCGGGAAAGTTCGACAATCAAATCGTCCCGGAACATTCGCGAAGCCGGAATGTTCCGCTGTTTTGCCGCCGCGTCCCGCCATAACCAAAGTTCCCGGAGAATCGCCAGTTCCCGCGGTTTCAAACCGGAAATCTTCGGCAATGACTGCCAGTGTTCCGCCGTAAAATAAGTGTACAAGGTCTGTTTGACCGATTCGATTTCCTCGTAATACCAAGCCAGCCGGTTTTTTGCATGAAGTTGTGCGGTGATATTTTGCCGTATCTCTTTAAGATAGCGGACATCATCGAGCGCATATTCAATTTGCAGCGGCGTAAGCGGACGCAGATTCCACGTTGTCCGGGATTCTGTTTTGCGCAGCGACAGTTTCAGAAATTTTTGCAGCAGTGCGGCAAAGCCGAGCGGATATTCATGACCGATAAATCCGGCGGCAACCTGAACATCAAAGAGTTTCGGCGGCATTTTTCCGACAGAGCGGCAGCAGAATTCCATTTCGCTCCGGCAGGCGTGAACGATCATTTCCCGTTTGCCGTCGCAGAAAAGTTTCCACAGCGGGGTCAGGTCGGAAATGGTCATCGGATCAACTAATGCCAACAGGTCGTCGGCGGCAATCTGGACGAGGCAGAGTTTCGGTTCATAGCGTCCTTCTGAAATAAATTCGGTATCGTAAGCAATGGTGTCCGCATGTTGCAGCCGGCGGCAGAGATCGTGCAATTCGCCGGATGTCGAAACGGTCAGATGGGGCATGCCGTATAAATCAGGGGAAAACCGCAGGAAGAAAAGGAAAACCCGCAACTTTGCCCCCATTATACCACAAGACCCGTTTTGCGCAAGAGAGGGACGTTGCCGCGTTTGGGTGTCTCATTTTTCCTGTGTCTTTCTGTCTTTTTGACGGTTCCATTCTCCGCGGGTCAAGTCCGGCGGCAACAAAATGTCAATTCTCTCCTTTTACGGGCTGCCGGCGGAGATTCGGCAAAAACCAAGTGAGCAGTCCGATGAGCGGCATATAAGAACAAAGATTATAGACAAATGTTACGCCGCCGATATCCGCCAATACGCCGAGCAGTGCCGACGCAATCGCTCCGGCACCAAAAGAAAATCCGAAAAATAAACCGCCGACTGTCCCGACTTTGCCCGGTATCAATTCCTGTGCAAAAATTAAAATCGCCGGAAACGAAGATGCCATCACCGCACCGATCACCATACTTAATACACAGGTCGCCCAAAGCGAATGAACGTAAGGCAATATCAGCGAAAACGGAGCGGCTCCGAGAATCGAAAACCAGATCACCCATTTTCGCCCGAACCGGTCTCCGGCAGGACCGCCGAGAATCGTTCCCGCTGCCACCGCCAAAAGAAAAGCAAAAAGGAATAACTGCGAAGCCAAAATCGAAATGCGGTACTGTTCTATAAGATAGAAAATCAAAAAGTTGCTGAAACAGACCGTGTACAAATTTTTCGAGAAAACCAGCAGCAAAAGAATGAAGACCGCCCGGTATACCGGTGCATTCGGCAGCGAACCGGACGCATTGTGCGGCAGCAGCACTTCCGGGGAACCGGCAAGAGAAACCGATAAATTGCCCGGTGCAGCGGTTGCCGCCCGCTGTTGTTTGAGCCGCCGTGCATACCACCGGCTCAACGGGATCATCCAAAGAACGGCAAGAAAGACGAGAATGCCGAACCAAATGATATTTTTTTGTCCGTAAAGGGTTACAACAGCCGCAAGCAGCGGACCGAGCGATGAACCGGCATTACCGCCGACCTGAAAGAGCGATTGGGCAAAACCGGGACGACCGCCGGAAGTCATATACACTAACCGGGATGCCTCTGGATGAAAAACTGCCGACCCGAAACCGATGAATGTCACCGCTGTCAAAACAGCATAAAAGTTCCATGCGTGAGACAAAAGCAGGATACCGATCAACGTGGAAGTCATTCCGGCAGGCAAAGAATAAGGGAGCGGATACCGGTCGGTCACCCAGCCGACAACCGGCTGGAAAATGGAAGACGCAAGTTGGAAAACCGTTGCAATGAGACCGATTTGCGTATAGGTCAGTTGCAGCGATTTCTGAAACAGCGGTGAAACGGCAGGAATAACGGATTGAAACGCATCATTGAAAAGATGCGAAACGCATAATGCCCAAAGAAGGGGATACACGATCTTCGGAGCAGGAACAGACGGCAGCATTAAATTACAAACAGGAAGTTGATCAAAACATTATACCACAATGCTGCCCGGCGCAATCCCGCCCCGTTTTCACGAATAAGCGTTTACGGCTTTTCGACTGTAATATCGAAAACTTTCGTTCCGCCGGATTTGACTTCAAAGGTCAAGTCCGTTGTTGCCGGCGAAATATATTTTTTCGCTATCGTCAGCCGTCCGCTGTAATCCGGGTCATT
>JAIRPZ010000226.1 GCA_031256755.1 Planctomycetaceae bacterium | reverse complement strand
TTTTGCGGTAAAAATAGGGAAAACGCTGTTCTAAATGGCCTGTATTTGTTAGTTTTAGGACTTTTTGCAGGTAACGTGGTTATGCCCGTGCATTATTCTGCCATACGTTACTCCAGAGTCGGATAGGCGATTTCGCCGCGGAGTTGGGCTTCGCCCCCCTCTTTTTCATACACCCCGTAGAAAATGGAAACACAGTCCAGCCATAACGCAATCCGGTGCATTTCGTCCACATTCAGTTGCACCTCGTGATGACCGTTTTTCAGCAGAGAATAGAGTTTCGATGCCCTTGCCCCGAATTTGCCCGGCGTTGTCCGCAGCGGTTCACCGTAAGAGTAAAAACCGTATTTCGGCACCAGTTCATTGTACGAAGCATACCATTTGTTTTTCACCGGTTCTTTCGCCAGATTCGGGACGTTTGCCGTTCCTTTTGCACGTTCGTCCTGATGGCAGGAAACGCAGTGTTTGTCCAAAACCGGCTGAACCAAACGGGGATAACTGAACGGATTCGCTTCTGCACAGTCCGGTTTTAAGGATGACGGCTGACGTAAAAATGCTTTCGGCGTTGTTTTCGCTTGGAGCGGTGCCGCCCCCTTCGGTTCGTGGCAGCCGTTGCAGGAAAGCATTTCGCCGTCGTGCAGATAGACCGAACTCCGCATCGACTGCACCGCCAGTCCTTCTTCATCAAGCACCTGCAACTGATATTCCCGGCGCGGCGGAACTTGAAAATGAACGCTGCCGTCCTCTTCAATCGGCACGGTTCCGAGAACGTACCGTGCCAGCACGACCGAATCACTGCTCGTCGGTTCGCGGAAACCGATTTCGTGTGGCGGTTTGCCGGACGGAACAGACATCGGAATCCATTGAATCACCCGCAGTTCTTTTAATTTTGTTCCTGCCGGAAAAGGACGGAGCGACTGATACACATTGGCAATCGAAACGGTCGCTTTCGGCAGCGAAGCGAGTTTGTCCCGCATCGGCAGAAGATACGGCTGCGGTTCCGTTTCGGCAATTTGCTGCGGCTGATAAGAAGGAACCGGACGCGGCATTACCGGAAGCGGCGAAAGACAGCCGATTTCCGGGTCGCGGTAAATCAATTCCTTGTTGCCGAAAGCATCAACCAGATAAATTCCGTAGTTGCCCCGAAGGTAATGTTTATTGTCCGATTCCGTTCCCTGTTTCGGTGCGACCGCAAAATCGGCAACGGCAAGGTAATACTTTTCCGAAAGCGGATAAGGCGTTCCGTAAACCTGCGCACCTCCTTGGGTTTCAGGAAAGTCAACGTCCGGCGTGATGCGTTTGACCGGTGCCATTCCGTCATCGTCGGGAATTTGCGGGTCAACGAGAATCAGCGCACCGTAGGATTGTCCGTGATGCGGTGCCGCTGTTGCAATAATTTTCTGTGAATTCGGCACGGCGCGGCAATCCAGTTCCATATCGGCACGAATCTTTTTCGGCGAAAAATTGCCGTGAACATGGCGCGGGTCTCTGCCGTCCAGTGAGGTTGTCCAGGGATGATGTGCTGTTGTCCCGTGCCGGTCGGGATAATCCCAGCGTGTCCAAAGAATCCGTCCGTCATTCGTCACGCTCGGATGCCATTCATTCGTTTCGTGATAACTCAAACAGCGGATTTGCGACCCGTCGGGATTCATATCGAACAGCGTATAAGCCGGACATGCTCTTCCGCATCGCAGATAGCCGCCGCGCCGTTCCGTGATGAAAGCAATCCGTCCGTTAGGCAGAAAACAAGGGTCAAAATCGTTCCACGTTCCGTCGGTGATTTGCCGAAGGTTTGTTCCGTCTGTGCGGCATGTGAAAATGTGAAAACAGCGTCCTTCATTCCAATGTCCCTGACTGGGGTCGGTATGAAAACGTTGAGCGGTTTCTCCTTCACATTCAACATAAGCGAAAGCGATTTGAGTTGCGTCAAACGAGAGTTCGGGCGACAGAAACGAGCCGCCTGTCAGTTTTTTACCGGCAAGCCGTCCGGTCTGAACGGCAGCATTTTCCAGCAGATTTCGGATTTCGGGAGCATTTCCTTTTTTGCAGAAAGGGTCGGACATGATAAACACTCCGCCGCCGGACGGGAGGTTGATGCCGTAATACTGGTCGCAGCAATGATTATATTTTGCCCGATGTTTTTTGACAAAAAGAATTTCGCTGAAATGATTCAACAGCGGATTGGCAAAAGCAATTTGCCGGCGCAGCAGACAGATTTTGCGGAAAAGTTCCAAGCGTTTTTCTTTCGGCTGAAGGGGACATTCTTTTGCTTCTTGTTGAAACGTTTGAAGTTCTTTTTCGAGGGGGGCAAGATTCGGAGCGTTGTCTGATGTGTTGTCTATTGTTTGGATGTCGGCGAGCAGGGCGGCGGTTCTTCGGACGGCTGCATCAACCGGGTCGCGGTCGCTGTCAAGAATGAGAGCCTGCGGATTCAGGGTTTCTTTGGCGATTTTGCTGAACCGGGCTTTTTGGGCGATTTCCCGTTCCAGTCGGGCAAACTCGCCGGCATACTCCGCATCAAGAGCAGTGTCCGGTTCATTGGCAGCAGCGAAAACAACCGAAAGAAACAAA
>JAIRPZ010000225.1 GCA_031256755.1 Planctomycetaceae bacterium | reverse complement strand
TTGTTTACGGTTTTGTTGCCGGAAAGCGGCGGCTTGGTTAAACCGGACAGGGAAGTGTATTGAAAACCGGCGTTTTCGGAAAGAGCAATTTTTTGCAAAATTCTTCCGGCGGCAAAAGGGATGCAAAAATTCAAAATTACAAAAACTTTTAGCCGATAAGACCACGTCCCTTGCCAGTTCTTTTGGAACCGATTTTTTCATAATTTTCGCTGGCAGATAGCAGCAAACGTCCGATTTTTCAATGCTGCTCTTTCCCGGCAAGAGCGACCGCACGCTCGCCGCCAAGTTCGTCAAAGAAGCATCAATCACGCCCGGTTCCGGCTTATAAGTCAAAATAATACAGCCGCCTTTCAACGCAGTTCCCTTTTTTCTGCCGGCTCCAAGGTATCAATTTCACCTTAATACACAGGCGGCTCGATGGACCGCAATATTTTGCCATGCTGACGAACCAAAACCTTTCGAAAAATGTTACAGGTACATTGATGGCTATGCGGGTGATTTGCTGACCGGTCAGGTGGAAAAGATTTTTACGCTACCGCCGAAGGAATAAGTGGTTGGAATTCACGTTTGCTTTCTCCTGACGGGACAAAGTATGTGCATGACGTAAACAAGCGGCTACTGCTTTTCGCTCGATAGCGGATAGTCCTTTTGTCTTTCCGCAAAATGATAAGATTTTGGACTTTGATGATTCACCGGTCAATCATCAAGCGAACTTGAACGCCGTTGTTGCGGACAAAATACTCGCCCATACTGTCAAGGGAAAACAACCTTATAAGGAACAGCTTTTCAATGTGAAACTGCCGAAACAGATTCCGAATCCTGCTATTCGCGGTGAATCCGTTATTTCTGCCGACGGCATAATAAACATGATAAAGCAGCCGCAACTGAAACCCTAGGTCGTGTCCCAAACTTATTGTTTGAATTCTATTAAAGAACTTGCTGAATGGACGGATTCGCAGAGTTTACCCTTTTTTCTTGTTGCCTGCCGTCCTTTGCGGATAGCGACAGAATTTTACCAAACAACATGTTAGCATACGACCTTATTCTTCATCATAGATTGAGGGTTAAAATTACTGCGCCACCATGACGGTATATGTAAAGTATAACAGAAATCCGAATAATTGTCAAGGGAAGAAAACCTCCGTTGAAAAACTTGGCAAGGCGTTGGTCCCGTTTCGCACCTCCCTCAAATCCACGCGGCATAATTTCTAATTAAACTCAAGCCCTCATCGGAAAACGCCGATTAACCCAATCAAATGTTCCGATAATCGGCAAAATCGTCAGAAATTGCCTAATGCGCTTAACTGAATGAAACGGTTGCACAAAACAGTGCTGCCGTCCCCCTTAAACGAGGAAAAATAATGAAAACATCTCCCTTTAATTTTTCACCGCTTACTCGCCTGCCCGGTGCGGTTTTTTCGTTTTTTCTTGCCGTTTCGTTTGTTTTCGCAGACGATTTGACGGACTTTGAAAAACTGTTGAAGGATTCCCTGAAATTGGATGTTGCGGCGGAAATCGCCGAACCGAAACCGATTAAGGAAAAATCCAAACCGGTCAGTCCTTCTGTTAAACCAGCAGCCGCTCCGGCAGTTGCGTCCGCGTCTCCGGCAGCACCTTCAGCATCGCCGAAAATAGCCGCTGCGGAATCTTCCGGCAAACGGGGAAACGTCAAATTGAATGAATCGAAAACCGCAAAGAAATCCGAAGTGATCAGCGACGGCTGGACAACGGTTATGCCGAATGATCCGAATACCGTCGTTCCTGAACCGGCAAAAGCCGTACCGCCGGTTGCCGCACAACCAATAAAAGAAAATCATGTTTCCGAAGATACTGCCGCCGAAATCATCGAACCGGCGGAACCGCACACCATTAGCACAAATGAAGAAGCGGTAAAACCGGAAGCCCCTGCTCCACAAGAAGAAAATGCGGAACCGGCAGAACCGAAATCCATCACGGAACATGCCGCGCAGCCGAATTCCGCTGAAACGGAACCGGCAGTTGAATCGAAGCCGGAGGCAGGAACTGCCCCGCAAACCGCCGATGTGCCGGCGGAAGGCAAACCGGCAGAAGGAGAATCGGCTGAAATTGTCGAACCGAAAAAAGTCAGTGAAATACAGAATGACATACCAAGCGAAAATCAGCAACAAACACCGGACAACGAACCGGCTGTTGAACCGAAAAAGAACGATGAAAAAAACAACAGTCAGGAGAGTGTTATCCGTCAAAAATTAGCCGAATTGGAAACCGCAACGGATCAATCGGATGAACAAAGCAACACGGAAGGAGAAAATGAAAAAGAAAACGGCGGTGCGGAAAAACAACCGACAGAACCGAAGATAAAAGAACAACAGCCGTCAGAAGAACCGGCAGACCCGGAAAAAACCGAAGTCATTATGAATATACCGGACTTCGACAGCGACGATGATGAGACCAAGTGGTCAGTCATTAAACCGGAACTTTTCGGAGACATGAACGGACGTGATAAAATCAAATTGATGTACGATGAAATTCTCAACGGATTGAAAACCCGGAACATTTCCGGTAAATACGAAATGTGGAAAAACTATGCCAAAAGCACGCTCCGCAACACCGCAGGCATCAACACCGGCAGCGAACTTGACGGAAGATGCCGGTTATCGTGGTATCAGAAACTTTATGAAGACCCGATTCAATCCGTCTTCATTGCCGAAGAATTTACACGCTGGCTGCACGCCGGTTTGACCGGCAATCACCGCAGTTGGGCAGAGATAATGCCGGGAATTCGTGAACGGATGGACATTCCCAAACGGGAAGATGCCGGTATCCGGTTTCCGGTCTGCACAACTCCGCTCGAAGCCGTCAACGAAGTCAAACGGTGTCTGCTCATTGCAAAATCAGCCCATGCCAGAGCGTTTGCGGCTTTGAATAATGCGGAATTGAAAGAACTGGAAACAAACTTCGTTTCTACATTCTGCGGCAACGATTGCATCAACGGACATACCATTCCTAAACGGAGTGTCGGACGGAAACACATGGACATTTTTGAGAAAGTCGATAAAGCCGCGTTGTACGAAGCCGCTGAAGCGATGATTCCGCTGTCCAATCCGGCATTCCTCGCATTGCTCGATCAACTGCCTGAAGACGCTCTTCCGCAAATCATGCTGAACGGTCAAAAAGTGCAGCGGTTAACGACGGCGGCAGGCGATATTATCATCGGCGGACGCGGAAACAACATCTATGATCTCGATTCGCCCGAAATGATGGACGTGATTTGTGTGATCGATCTCGGCGGCAACGATACATACCGAGAAGGAACGTGCAACATGAACCGTCCGGTATTCGCGATCATCGATCTGCACGGCAACGATGTTTACACCGGTTCCAAGCCGGGCATACAAGGCGGTTCGGTGATGGGGATCTCTTTCCTGCTTGATGCCGAAGGCGATGATACTTATACCGCTCTTGATATTGCTCAAGGTTCGACTATGGGCGGTGTCGGCATCCTCATTGATCTTGCCGGCAATGATAAATACAAAGCTTTGCGCCGCTGTCAGGGGCATGCTCTTGCCGGTCTCGGAATGTTGATCGACAAAGGAGGCAACGATGATTACCGTGCAGCAATGTGGGCGCAGGGATTCGGTGCGCCGGGCGGATTCGGCGTGCTGGAAAATGCCGAAGGGAATGATCATTATTACTGCGGCGGACGCTGGCTTGATTCGTATCCTGAACATCCCGGTTATGACGGCTGGGGACAAGGAATCGGTGCCGGTATCCGGCAGGTTGCCAACGGCGGTATCGGCGTACTTCTTGACGGCAGCGGCGATGATGTGTATGAAGTGGATTACTTCGGACATGGCGGCGGATACTGGCTTGGAGTCGGATTTGCCCGCGACTTCGCCGGCAATGATATTCGGCATGGAACAACCAAAACAATGTACGACGGTTCACCCCGCCGTGAAGCCGAATGGACGCGGTTTGCCAACGGTTTCGGCTGCCATTATTCCTGCGGTTATTGTTTTGATGACGGCGGAAATGATGTGTACGGCGGAAAGATTATGGGAACCGGCATGGCATGGGATTTGTCTATCGGTTATCTCTGTGATTTTAACGGCAGTGATAAATATACGGCAACCGGCGGGATGACGCAGGGTGTCGGTGCCGAAGGCAGTATCGGGATTCTCTTTTCCTACGGCGGCGATGACCAATTCCTCGGACGCAATCAGGGTTATGCCAACAGCAACATTACCTATCACTCGCCGTCCAATTGTGGAAGTAATTTCAGTTTTGTGATTAATTACGGCGGGAATGACACTTACGGCAGCGGAGTGAAGAACAACTCTTATGCACAGCGCGGTTCACTCGGCGGCTTTTTGATTGACCGTCCGACAGAAAAGGAAGCGGCGGAAAACCTGATTGCTTTGAAAAAGCAAATCGAGGATCGCCAGCGGGAAATTGCCGAGTATGATGCGGCAGTGGCAGCGGCAAAGGAAAAAGCGCAACAGGAAAAGCGGCGGTATATCCCGCCAAGACAGCGTCGCCCGCAGCCGATTGCTGAACCGTCGCAGCAGGTTGGTGCTGTCCCTTCGTTTGACTCGGCGGTTCCCCGAACCGGTGCCGCAGAGAAAACGGTGAAATAAAAAGATTCCCGTCCGCTGCCGGTACGGGCGGGAACTTTGAAACTGATGAGGGCGGCGGACAAACATCCGCCGCTCTCGTTCTGTTTTTAATTCGTTTCGATGACCGGAACTTGATCGGCCGGATCGCCGGTTTGTTTTTCGGTTGGTTTCTCGATCCGTTTTTCGGCCGGCTTGATCACCGTATCCTGCGGAACATTCAGCGGAATCCGGTTGACGACCATCTTTTTACGCTCAATCGTATAAGTATACGGCACTAATTTTTCCACCGTCACCGGTTTTCGTACGGTTCGGGTTACCGGCACGGCTTTGGCAACTTTCACTTCGTACGGTTCGACTTTTTCTTCCTGTACCGTTTTATACGTTGTAACCGGAATCTGCTCGACTTTTTCTTCGGTAATCATCCGGCGGACTGTTACCGGTGTTTGCTGTTCAACCCGTTCCGTGACCTGTTTGTACGTTGTTACGGGAATCTTGCGGACAACCTCTTCCTGTACGGTGCGGGGGACTTGCACCTGTTCCGTGCGGACAATTTGCTCGTCACGGTAAGTTGTCCGTGTGACCGGAACCTGTTCGACCCGTTGTTCCTGCACTGCCGTTGTGACCGGTACAGTTTCGGTAACATAATTCGGCTGATAAACTTTGTTGACTTCTGTCCGGGCCGGTCCCTGCATCGTTGTCCAATAAAAACCGGGGATACGCCATTTTGATTCACCGGTCACCGGATCGGTATAGTTTGCCCTGTGCCATGCGAGACGCTCATACGATTTGCCGGGCAGTGCGTTGACCTGATTGACATACTGTCCTTTGTCAACAACTTGTTCTACGTAATTCGTAACCGGTTTGTTAACCGTGTAAGTCCGCTGCTCTATCGTTGTCTCCTGTACCGGAACACGGCGGGTTTCGACCACTTGCCGTTCCTGCGTTTCCATCACCTGTTTAGCAACAAGATACCGTTCTTCCCGCTCAGACGTTTCCGGGACAAGCCGGGTGATGTTGTAACTGGTATCGCGGTATTCGGTTTCGTCGACCGGTTTTTGCACGGTATACCGTCTTTCGGTCATTGCTGTTTCCGGCACTTTTCGGGAAACAGAGTAGCGGCGTTCCCGTTTTTCGGTTTCCCAAACGGTTTCATAAGTTGTTACCTGTTCTTCGACATATTGAGTTTCGTAGACCTTTTTATATGCCGTTTGTTCAACCCGCTCGATTGTCGGGACATATTCCAGCCGGTACTGGGCGACCGGCTGGCAACATGGCTGGGCAGCAAAGGCAGAACCTGCCGCTGCGAAAAACAGCACCGTCATTGATGCGGTGGAAATTGTCGTCATTGAAACATTTTTCATAGGAACCTCCTTTAAGCCGTTGCCGTCAATATTGATAACCCGTATTCCGGGCTTGCTATTTTCCGCTTCGGGCTGCCATTAAGATAATACGTTTCATATTGGATTTTGTATCAATGATAAGACAAAATGATCTGCCGGTCAATCGGATGTTTAACGAAACTGGTCAAAAAATATCAAATTTCCGAAAAACCGCCGCTAAAATCGGCACGACCGGTATAATTGGTGTGTTTCTGTTTTATACTCTGTGTTGGCTGCGGTCATTTGGGGTGTATTTAATGCCCCTTTCCATTTCTGTCTCTCTTTGCTAGAATATCTGCGAAATCGGAAGGGGAACGAAAGCCAATGACCAGCGGTATTGATCTAACTCTCAAAATCATTTCACAATCGAAAAATCAGGCGGTACCGGGCATTCTCGAATCCGCATTTCATTCGACCCATGAACTGATACGTAAATTAAGCGGGAATATATTGATTAGCCGCCGCACCGGTCAAGGTCTCGAAGCCGTGATCCGGGATTTTGATCCTGATGACGCATATTTTGTGAACCTTGTCAAAGAAAACCGTGAAAAACTGATTCCGGGCTTGCGGGGAGCGATTGTCGACAGCGATATAATGCTTGCCCGGCAAGCATTCCGGCTTGCTTATACACAAAATTTTTATGAAGTTTTGCCCACGCTGACCGCTTTTTGTCTCGGTCCGGGAAGTCAGGAAAAAACCGGTTTAATGCTTCGGAACGATATGATGCGGTTTATTGACCGCTTCACGGCCGCTCTTGAAAAAAATGAACCGGAAGATCATTATCTTTTGTTCAATACGGTTCTGCCGGAAATGCGCCGAATTATTGCACCGAAAGCAAAAGAATTCCGTTTTAATCCGCATGAATCGTTTCTCGATGTTTATCTCCGGCTTTATCCGTTTTTGTCGGAAGCCGATACGGATTTGCGACTTCCGCTGCGGCTGCCCAATTCGCCGATTTATCTGGCATCTTACCGGCTGCTGCTTGCGGAGTCGAAGCCTTTTTTGTTTCAATTTATCATCCGGTGTCTGGATCGGCTGAACCCGCCGCCGCTTGCATTGGCAATCATTTCTAAAAGAGCCGATATTCCGTTTTTAAGTGAATTTTTCAAAAGCATCAAACGTCCCGTATCACTGGAACTCAAAACGAATCTTTCCAAGATGCCGCCGATTGAATGGATCGGGCAGATTGACTCGTTTATTCATCAATTTGACAGCGAATCCCAGCAGGGGCTTGTTTTATTGTTACAAAATTTACCGCTGCCGCCGGACGAATTGCAGAGTCATCTTTTAGAAATTTTTTATCACGGCAAAGAACAGGGACGTGTTGCGGCGTTATCGGCATTAACTGTTTTTGCCGGCGACGATATTGACCGGATTGTTTGGGAAGCGTCGGCAGACGCAGACCCTGCGGTGCAAATCGAAGCCTTGATGCAAATGAACGAGCGGGAGATTCCCGGTGCCTCTTCCCGGATTATTCAGTTTGCGGAAAGTCCTCATGAAGAAGTTCGGGATACGGTGCAAAAACTGCTGCCCAGTTTCCGTTTCGGCAGGTTTATGATGCTGTATGATCAGTTGGATGACGAAAAACGCCGCCGGATGTTTAATCTTGTGTGGCAATTGGACAAGAATACGGCTGCGGATTTATCGAAACTGCTGATTGCCGGCGAACTTGCCGGAAAGATGCGGGGACTGCGGTGTATTGATTATTGTAACGAAATCATTCCGCAGATTGAGGATGCGCTTTGTGATCTGCTGGATCGCGGCGAAACGGTGCAGATTCGGGTTAAGGCGGCGGAATTTCTGGCTGCCGGACGCAGTGAGGCGAGCCGGACAATGCTGGTCAATGCGCTGCATCGCGATGCGGATGCGTGTGTCCGGTTTGCTGCAAAGGACAGTTTGGAAAAACGACCGGTCTATTGGCAAGAATAACGCCGGTGCATTGCTGTCCGTATAAATTTTGCCGATATTAAGCGGCGAAAGCAACTCTGCATTTTATCCGTTTCAATTCATATTTTGCTGCGTGAAGGAGTTTTGAAGGTACTCCTCGCTGTTAAAATGAGTAAATCATAACAAACAGCGAACGAATGCTCGCTGCTCTTGCCCGATGTCCGCAAGAACAGCCCTGTTCTGATTATTCCGCCAGAATCGAGTCAATTTTTCCAGCGTTTTGACAGCAAATTTCGCAAGGTAAGCGGACTTATCGGAGTTGGCACCCGATTCTTTTACCGCTTTGAGCAGCCGCACAAACATCCGCCCCTTCGCTGAAAGCGAGTATTTGATGTTGTCCCGCAGACGACCGCCGCTCGTTTCAAACCACGGCGAACTCATTGGTTTGTCCGGCAGACCTAAAACGGATTTGCACGCCACTTCAAAGTCCTTCGTGTCGCCGCTGACAGATGCCGCCAGTTTTTTCGCCAACGGGTCAGATTCTGATTGCACAATGAATTTCCGGGACGTTTTCTGCTTCTTTTGTCCAATCCGCCGCAAACGGTCCGTACAGTGAGTCCGAAGTCATCGCCCAGGGCTTATCGCAGTCCTCTATCACTTTACCCGTGACTGTGATTTCTTTGCCGGCAGCCGTTGCTGTCAACTGTGGTTTGACCGGTTCCCCTTTTTTCCGGTTTCACGGCGGCGGCAGTACCCGGAACCGGAATGTTGTCCACCGCTTTTTTCAGTATCTGCAACTGTTCCGCGAATAATGCTTTTCCTGCAACAGAGCGTTAACAAGAGTGAGTTGTGACGATGGAGTCAGTTTTTCAAAGTTCCGCTTGAATGCTTTTTCCGCCTCTGCGGTCAATCGGCAGTTCTTTGAAAAGGGGGAGCATTGCCGGAACAACACGGTTTCCGGTCTCTTTCTGAATACGCGGCGGCTGAATAGCAATCGTTTCCAACTGTTCCTGCGTCAGCGGCGGTTGAGCCACTGTTTCTGAAGATGCCTGTGTCTGTTGGGCAGGTATCCGTTGGTGAACAGACTGTGTTTCGTCGGCGGGCAGCACTGATACCCACAATAAGCCGAGAACAAACGGGACGGTCAACATACTCTTCTTCGTCGCAGAACTCCTTATAAAGGGAAAAGGAAATAAACACTCCCGTTATTGTAACACTATCACAAAAAAATAAGAAGAGAGCGGCGGGACGTGTCTGTGAAAACGGTTCACGCAACATTCGCACGCCGTGTCCTTGCCGGACGGGTAGCATTTCGGAAACGCCCTCCAAAATTATGCCTGTCCGGCAAATGCTGCCCGTACAAGGATACGCTGCTCAAGCGGCCTAATACACAGTATAATACACCCATGCTTTCCCGGATTCGTACATGGCAACTGGGCGTAAAAAGTTTGCTGCTGCATCCGATGCGGTCAATGCTCACCGTTCTCGGTATCTTCATCGGTGTTGCCAGCGTGATCTGGCTCATGGCTATCGGCGAAGGCATCAGCATCAAAGCACAGGAACAAATCGAATCGCTCGGTGCCAACAACATCATTGTCCGCACCGTCAAACCCGCCAATCCTGATATGTCCTCCGCCGGAAGACGCA
>JAIRPZ010000113.1 GCA_031256755.1 Planctomycetaceae bacterium | reverse complement strand
ACTTGGGGTTTTGTTTTGCTTCTTTTGTTGTTCTTTTGCTTTTTGTGCCTGCATATGCAGTGTATATTTCAGCATCAACAGGCTATCCTCTCTTCCCAAACGTTTAATTTCTTCGGTCTTCTTTGCTATTCGTTCCTGGGTTTCTTTATCAAGAGGTACTTTCTGTCCGTTGTGCCATCTCTGCATACTGTCCGGCCATTCGGGTATAAAGATATTCTCACCCTGTGGAATGCCGTTCTTATAAACTATTCCGCCACGTGTCTCAATTTCTGGCCTTTTATTCTGAATACCGCGTTGCCACCGAACACCGTTACCATCTCTTGGATATTGTTTTGCTGGTCGGTCCACTATACCATATACAGTGGTCGATCCCTTATTATCTTTATAGACCATTGGCTTCTTGGCGTTTATCTGCGCCATAACCTTATACATATCACCCCACGGGTCTGGTGAATCGGCATCATAGACGTCACTCCAACGAACTGTGGCCCAAGTATTAGGGTCATTAGGTAATCTATATGCCATAAAAAAGTTTTCCGCTTTATAACCCTTGTCATACTCTGGTCGCGTTCCACAGTTAACGAAAGAGGAAATCGGGCAAAAAATCAACAAAGCGGAAGAACGTTTCGGCAAACCGGTCAAAACGGCTGCAAGGCGGGAGAATAACCTTCCTGCGACAACGCCGTCAGAATCGACTGCTTGTGTTCGTGTCCAAATGCCTCCAGCGTGACCGCCAGTTCCGTCCCCTTGTCGCTGTTCCGGTTAATATCCACAAACTGATTGTGCTGCAACTCAATAATGTTGCCCCGTTCCCGTGCGATAATTCCCGAAATCCGGTGCAGTTCGCCGGGTCTGTCCGGCAAACGGACACTGAACGTAAAAACCCTGTTCCGGCTGCGGAGACCGTGCTGCACCAAAGAGGAAATCGTGATCACGTCCATATTCCCGCCGCTCAGCAACGCCACCACATTTTTGCCTTTAACCCGGAGATATTTCAATGCCGCCACGGAAAGCAAGCCGGCGTTTTCGACTATCATCTTGTGACTTTCCATCATGTCCAAAAACACATCGACCAATTTTGCGTCGTCCACCGTGATAATGTCGTCTACGTATTTCTGCACAAGCGGAAAGACCGCATCGCCCGGTGTGCGGACAGCCACGCCGTCGGCAATCGTTTCGACTTTTTGCAGCGAAGTTACCCGACCCGCTTTGACGGAGGTCTTCATGCAGGCGGCACCGGAAGGTTCCACGCCGATAATTTGGATGTCCGGTTTGAGCAGTTTCGCCAGTGTTGCGAGACCGGCTGCCAGTCCGCCGCCACCGATGGGAACCAGAATGATGTCCGCCGCCGGCAGGGCGTTCAGTATTTCAAAAGCCAGCGTTCCCTGACCGGCAGCAATGTCGAGATCGTTGAACGGGTGGACGAATTCCAGGGATTGCTGTCCGGCAATGTTGACGGCGTGTGTATAAGCGTCATCGTAGATGCTGCCGGCAAGGACGACATTTACGCCGTAGGATTTTGTGTTATTGACTTTGACGAGCGGAGTGGTTTCCGGCATAACAATCGTGGCGTTTGCACCGTAGTATTGTGCTGCGAAACCGACTCCTTGGGCGTGATTGCCGGCGGAGGCGGTAATGAGTCCGCGGCTGCGCTGTTCCGGCGAAAGAAGCGATATTTTGTAGAGTGCGCCCCGGATTTTGTAAGCACCGGTTAATTGCATGTTTTCCGGTTTGAAATAGACGTTATTGCCGGTTTGCTGCGTAAAGAAGCGGCTGAAGACCAATCCGGTGTCGAGGATAATACCCTGCAAAACGGACTCCGCTTTGCGGAACCGGTCTAGTGTTAATTCTGTTGGTATGGACATCATCCGTATAATTTTACTCTTTTCTGCGTGAAAAAGAACGCCGGATTCTTGCGGCGGGAACGCCGTGAATTTTCCCGCTCAATTATGCATAATGTCCGTCCGGCAAGGACTGTCCGCCGCTCTCCGCAACCCCATAACCGGACATATAACGCAAAAACGTCTTCGCCAAAATCTTATCACTCATTTGAAACTCGCCTTAATTCACAATTTGTTTGACGGCTTGGATCAGTGAGGCAATGTCGGATTCTGTATTCAAAAAATTCGGACTGACTCTGACCGTACCGGTTGAGTGCTGATGACGATGGGCTTCACCGGTACAATGCAATCCGCTGCGGACAGCAATGCCGAAACCGGCATCAAGGATTGCTGCGATTTCTTCTGGAGAACGGCGGTCGGATCGGAACGAAACAGCGGTGCCGCGGGGAACCTTCGGACTGCCGAAAACTTCCAGACCGCTTATACGTGATAATTCTCCGAAAAGTTGCTCAACCAATTGCGATTCTTTTGTTTCGATCGGCGGGATACCGGTTTCCAAAACGAACCGGAGACCTGCCGCAAGTCCGGCAAGTCCCGGCGTATTCGGCGTTCCGCTTTCCAAACGTTCCGGCAATGTTTCCGGCTGCATCAGGTCTTCAGAGAAACTGCCGGTTCCGCCTTCAATCAGCGTGTTCAGCCGCAAACCGCTTCGGATATAAAGACCGCCTGTTCCCTGCGGACCGAACAGCGATTTGTGTCCTGAAAAAACAAGCATGTCGATGCCTGCTGCCTGAACATCAATCGGCTTGCATCCGGCTGATTGCGCCGCATCCGCTAAAAACAAAATTCCCTTTTTCCGGCACAATGTTCCGATTCCGGCAAGATCATTCATTGTTCCGAATACGTTGGAAACATGCTGGCAGACGACAAGTTTTGTCTGCGGCAAAACAGCATCTTCGATACCGGAAAGCGGTATGCCGGAATCAATATCCGTCTTTATTTTTGTAACAGTAATAATGCCGGATTGTTCAAGACAATACAGCGGACGGGCAACGGCATTGTGTTCAAATGAACCGGTAATCACGTGATCGCCGTCCGTTAAAATTCCTTTGAGTGCGATGTTTACAGCGGTTGTTGCATTCGGCGTAAAGACAATTTGTTTCGGCGATTCTGCATGAAAAAGTTTGGCACAGAGCAGCCGGCATTCCGCAATGATCTGTGCTGCTGCCGCGGCGGCGGAATGCCCCGACCGCCCCGGATTGCCGCCGCATTCCCGCAATGCCTTTTGAACGGCGGCGTACACCGATTCCGGTTTCGGAAAAGATGTTGCCGCATTATCGAGATAAATCGTCACTGCACTTTTGTTCGGAAAGAATGATCGGCACGGATTGTTCACAAATTTGAGACGATGTCAAGCGGCGAAAGTGTCTCACTATGCCGGCTTGTCCCCGCCCCGCCGCAAGTTTCCCGCAACGGAACATTTTTCGGTATTTTGCATTCCCGCTCTTGACAATGCTTTCCGTTCATATTATAATAAATATCACGTCACCTGCAAAGTCGGTTTTTTGCAGTAAAAGGCAGTGAAAATACCTTCCTAAATTGCCTATATTGTCTAATATTTGTGAGTTTTAGGACTTTGCAGGCGACGTGTAATAAATATAGACACGCTATGGTGGCGTAGTTAGTTTATGGCGTAGTAACCTCAAATCTATGAAGGAGAATTCTATGAACAGAACAGGACGAGCAACACCAAACGGGAAACATCTGTTTCCCGCATTCGCCGCCGGTTTTATTACCGGAATCACCGGCAAAACCCTTACAAACGCTCCTATGCGTAGTAAAATAGGCAAAAGAACGGGGGGGGGGGCAATTTCGAAACAGCGTTAACAGTGTAAGCACTGTTTCCCGCTCTTTACAACAACGAAATGTCTGCCGCTCTTTGGGCTTCACTTTAGTCGAACTCCTCGTCGTTATTGCCATTATCGGCATGCTCATCGCTTTACTTTTGCCTGCCATTCAGGCAGCCCGCGAAGCCGCACGGCGTATGCAGTGTCAGAACAACCTCAAACAGATGGGTATTGCCGTCAACACCTTTCACAGTGCTTATGACGGATTGCCGCCGTATGCAACGTACGAATGGAATCACACACTTTTTGCATTCCTTTATCCTTTCGCCGAAAAAACGCCCCTCTGGGATTGGATGAACGCTTGCGAAAATTCAAGCGACAAGCGAACCGGACTTAATGTCAATGCAAGCAATTTGTTTGACGACACTTGCACAGTCAACGGACAAAAAGCCGACCGAGC
>JAIRPZ010000045.1 GCA_031256755.1 Planctomycetaceae bacterium | reverse complement strand
CCGTCCTGTCCGATGTCTTTACCGGTTAACTTCGGCAATCCTTTCAGCGCATCGTTACGCACCGTCCCGTTGCCGTCTTCAAGATAACGCAACAATAACGGAATAAACGCAGAATCCCCTAATGCCGAAACAGTTCTGGCAACATAACTCCGAACACGGTTATCACCGGAAGCCGACAAACGCCGCAGCGCATCCGTCCCTTCCGATTGCCCAAGCCGGTGAAGTGTTGCCGCAACATCCGTTTGCAGTGTCGGATCATTACTGTTCAGCAATTTTGCTTTTAATGTATCAAAAATTAACGGAGGACTAATACTGCCGCTCTCCGAACCGCCGCCGTCTGTCTCCGCCAGCAGTGCATCAATCGCCTGCAACGCCCCGCGAACCACTCCTTTACTCGGATCATTCAACAATTCTTGCAGCGGTTGGACATCTTCCGGCGAACCGAAAAGTTTCAGCATTTCACACGACAACCGGCGTACTTCGGCAGAATCCGACCGAAGCAGCGGACGCGCTAACTGACACACCGTTTCCGGGTCAGCATTTTTCAGTGAAGAAAGCAGTGACATGAGAACGATCGGATCGGTTTGTTTTGCCGTCAAATCAATGATCCGCTTCGCCGCCAGTTTTGACGGAACGCTGACTGCTCCGACTTTTGCCAATTCTGCCGCCGCCGATCTTTTTGTTACAATATCTTCCGAGCGGATTCTTTCGATCTGAACAAATGCCGGTTCGATTTCGGCAAACACTTTGTCAAGATTTTCCGGTATTTTCCGTTCTTCAAGTAATTGGTCAATCATCGGCATCAACTGCTGTCCGTGAGCGGTCAGCCGCCGGGCTATCAACTGCCGCTCCTCTTTCGGCAGCGAGGAATCCGACCAATCCTCTAAACAACGGCGGATTTCCTGCAAGCCGTCAGCAGACGGCGGACGGCTTGCCGTTTGTCCGGTCGGCGTTGTTTCTTTCTTTGCGGACACGGCGGGCAGCCGGTCGCCGGACGCAGACCGCCTCTCCTTCTCGCCGTCATACGGATCAACACCGATTTTTTCATGAAAAATCTGCACCAATTCTTCATACGGAACGGTTTGGTTTTGCGGCTTGTCTTCAGGATCGAAATTCGAAGAGGATACTCCGTGCTGTCCAAGAACGGCAACGGCTCGGCGGCGCACCGCCGGAAAATTACTTTTCAAAGCATCAAGCAGCAACGGACCGGATTGCTCAATGTTCCAGCAGCCGACCGATTCCACCGTTGCTAACTGAACGTTTTGATAACGATCCGATAAAAATTTCTTCGCAAAGATCGCTGACTGCGGTGAACACCGCTCGGCAAATGCTTTGGCAACTTCGGCTCGCACCCGCTGATCCTCATCGTTTGCCGATTTGAACACATCGTCCAGCGAACCGAGTTTGACCAAAGCAGACACCGCTGCGGCACGGTTCTGCCCGTTGGAATCCCGAAGTTGATCCTTAATCTGCGGAACCGCTTCGGTGCAGCCCGATTCGGCAAGAGCCTTCATCGCCGCATTGCGGACTTCCGCATACGGATTGCGCAAGTCCCGCTGCAATGTTTTCGACAAATCCGGTACACGCCACACGGCAAGCGTTTTAATGATTTCGATACGCACCGCTGCGTTGGTTTCCCGTTGAGCAAAATCAAGAAACTTGTCCGGCAAGTTATCCGGTGTGCGGTTGTCCGTTGTTTTTTTTTCGTTTCTGTTTTTCGGCAGCAGCGGCTGTTTCTGCTCGGTACGGCGGGAAGATTCCGCATCAACGGCGTTTCGGAAAGGAACAGACGATTCGGAAAACTCGGAAAGAACCGCATCTGCATCGGCAAACTCAATGTTGTCGAAAGAAAAAGGTTTTGCCGAAATGTCCTGGACCGTTTCTTTATCGTCTCTGATTATCTGTTCCTGATACGGCATATCCGGTGCAGCCGGCAGCGGTACGTTTTGGACTACCGCAGCACATCCGCCGGATAATGTATCGAAAGAAAAAAGGGGGGGCGAAAAATGCCGGACTGTTTCGTTATTATCTTTGACTGTCTGTTCCTGATACGTCCCATCCGGTGCAGCCGGCAGCGGTACGCTGCGGATAAGCGTTGTGCATCCGCCGGACAGAACAATGACTGGAAAGAGCAGCAATCGGAGGAAAAACATGCCGCCGGAATGATAAAAAAAAACGGCGGCAGGGGAAAGAGCAAATCTTCGGTTTTTTGTCTTGCCTTTTTGCGGCAAACCGGTTATTCTATCGTTTTCTATCGGAACCTGTAATTTTGGAGATGAATATGGAATTTTTTGAAACTGTCCGTACACGATACAGTTACCGCGGGAAGTTGACTGATCAAGCCGTTCCCAGAGATCATCTTCGGCAAATTGTGCAAGCCGGCATTGATGCGCCAACCGGCTGTAATGCTCAATCGGTCTCGTTTGTGATTGCGGATGAACCGTCGATTATTCAGGAAATTGCGAAAATCAACGGCGACCGCACCAATACTGTTTGCCGCACGGCTCAAGCCGTGATTGCGCTGGTTTGCGATAAAACGCCTGTTTACGGTCATCAGTCCTTTTACCTTGAAGATTGTGCCGCGGCGGCACAAAACATATTTCTGGCATTGACGGCACTCGGTTACGCTTCCGTTTGGATCGAAGGGGGAATTTTAGGAGAAGGCAGCGTGCAAATCGGCAAAATACTCGGCGTGCCGAAGGAAAAGGAGGTTCGTATTTTGATGCCGGTGGGAGTGCCGGAAAAACCGGGAACGCCGAACCCGAAGAAACCGTTTGAACAACGGGCATGGTTCAACAAATACGGCGGCTGATCTCCCTAAAAAGCAAAGGTTTTCTAAACATGTTTCGGACTTTCAGCGGAATTTTTCTTATTGGTGTTTTGACTGCCGGTACTTTGGCACTCGGCTGGTATTGCGTGCAGTCCCGTATTCACACGAAACCGGAGTACCGCCTGACCGCCGCAAAAATATCCGTGAATCCGCCGCCGGTCTGGGTTCCGAAAGATTTTATCGAAACTGTTTTGCAGCGTTCCAATATCAGCGGAGTTTCACTTCTTGACGATTCTTTAACACGGAAGTTGGCGGAAGCATTTGCGGCGTATCCGTGGGTCGAAAGTGTCGGGCAAGTTGTTTTGCGGTACCCGTCCGGTGCCGATGTTCGGCTGGTCTATCGCGAACCGGCAGCGTTAGTGGAAGTCCCGAAACAAGGGAAGATTCCGGTAGATCGCTACGGAATTCTCTTACCGGAAGAATATCTGCGGGAAGTTGCCCCGGAAATACAAGCGGACTATACCGTTATACAAGGGATTCAGTCCATGCCGCTCGGTTCGGCAGGAACACCTTGGGGCGATCCGCTGGTTCAAACGGCGGCACAACTTGCGGCGGAATTGAAAGACATTGCCGACGAAATGAAGTTAACAGCGATTCTGCCGGCAACGGAAACGACTCCGTCGGGTGTGCGGATTGTCTGCCGCTTAAAAACGGCGGCAGGCAAAGAACTGCAATGGGGGACGTTTACCCCTAATGATCCCCGGAACGGAACGAAAAAGCAGCGTGTCCGGGACCTGATCAAACAATACCGCACGCTGGACAATGTTCCCGATTCCTTTCAGCCGGTTGATTTAAGCCGTGAATAACGGTGTTCGTACTTTCCTCCGTTGTTTGCCGCATACCGAACCGGAACGCAGCCGTTTCACAAATATCGCGAACTTTTCCGGCAGCGCGAATGATGTTCTTGCGGATCGTCCGATTTCAGAGTATCATGCTGTCAACATATCATTATGCCGCGCTGTGCTGTCAAAACCATCGATCCGAGCATTGACCTTTCGGCTGTTCTTAAAATGCCGGAAGAATTGCCGGTGTCCGATCTCCTTGCTTGGAATTCGCAAGTGCTTTTCAGCCGGATATTGCCGCTGGAACTCGAAATCGGCTCCGGAAAAGGACTTTTTATCAATCGGGCTTCCGTGCAAAATCCGAATCACAATTTTCTCGGTATCGAAATCAGCAAAAAATATGCCCGTCTTTGTGCGGCACGGCTGCAAAGTCCGCCGCGTTCCAATGCCGTTATGGTCTGCGGCGATGCCTTTCTTGTTCTCAAAAATCATATTCCTGCCGGTTTTCTCGCCGCAGTTCACGTTTATTTTCCTGATCCATGGTGGAAACGGGCACACCGCAAACGGCGGATTCTCCGTCCAGAAGTATTGCAACTCATCGAAAACCGGCTCGCTTCCGGCGGCTCGCTGCATTTTCGGACCGATGTCGAAGAATACTTTTTGTCAACACTGGATTTATTGAAACAATATACGCCGCTGCAAGGACCGTTTGAGATCATTGAACCGGAAACCAAAAATGATTCGGATTACCGCACGCATTTTGAACGCCGGACTCGGCTGCACGGCAAACCGGTGTTTATCGCCGAATTTCGGAAAATATCTGCTATCAACGTATGACGTAATATTTCCGCCGGAAAATTGCCCGCTCTTTATCAATGAAAACAATTACACCGCTCCGACAAGATCGCATCCTTCGGTTTCCAGAATTTCAACATCGATCAATGAACCTTGCTCCAGTTTTTCACCGGTGACATACACAACCGGATCAATGTCCGGCGCATCCGCAAACGTTCTGCCGATAAAAACATGGGTCTCTTTTCGTCCGCTGTCGTCAACGTAATTGCCGTCAATCTGCACCGGCAGGATTTTTCCCTTTTGCCGATTTGCCCAAGCGGTCGAGTATTTTTCACACGTTTTATACAAGTGTTCATACCGGCGGTTAACAACCGGCAGCGGAACCTGCTGATCCATAACGGCAGCGGGCGTACCTTTTTCCGGCGAAAACCGGAACACACCGGCACGCTCAAATTTCCAGCGTTCCACAAACCGCAGCAATTCCTGAAACATCGCCTCCGTTTCGCCCGGAAAACCCGCTATCAGCGAAGTCCGAAGCACCAAGTTCGGTATCGCTGACCGGAGTTTATCAAGCAGTGTTTCCGTTTCCGCCTTTGTGACACGCCGGTTCATCCGTTGCAGCATTTCATCAGCAGCATGCTGCAAAGGCATGTCAATATACGGCAGCAGTTTTCCGCCGGACGCAAAAAGACCGATCAACTCATCCTCAAAATGTTGCGGATAACTGTACATTAAACGTATCCAGCGGATGCCGTCAATCTCTTCAAGTTTTTGTAACAATTTTGTTAACTGCGGTTTGCCGCAGAGATCGGTTCCCCAAAAAGTGGTTTCCTGAGCGATCACCGCAAGTTCTTTTACGCCGTTTGCAGCAAGGTGTTCGGCTTCCCGCAAAACGGTTTCCATCGGCACGCTGCGGAATGGTCCCCGAATGTCGGGAATCGCACAAAACGAACACCGCCGACTGCACCCGTCAGCAATACGAAGATAGACCGTGTGCGGAACCGTCAGGAGCGTCCGGTTCCATTTTTCGTTTTGTATTTCTTGTTCTCCGTTGACCGGAACTCCGCCCCAATCATCGACATCGGGAAACTCGGCGGCGAGATTTTCAATGCCTTCAAATTTCACCATGCAGCCGCGTACAGAAATCTTTTTGATACGCCCCTCTTTTTTCAAACCAATGAGCGCACGGATATACTCTTTCGCTTCGTCCCTTGCCGACCGCAGAAAGCCGCACGTATTCAAAACGGCGAGTTCGCTGTTGTCGACATCGGTTTGAAAATTCAACCCGGTCTGTTTCAATGCGAAAACAATTTGTTCACTGTCCACCAGATTTTTCGGACAGCCGAGCGAAACGAGGGAAAACGTGCCGTTTTTGATCATACAATCTTGTTCTCCCTATTGTGCCGGTTTGTCTTTCGGCAGCAGGACTGTGTGCGGAGATGGTTTTTGCAGCGAGATCGTCATATTGCACTGAAACCGGTACCGGGTATTGCCCCTGATGTCTGCGAGTTCCCGCATATTTTTCACTTCTAATTTATGGCTTTCGTCTCGAAGTTTCATTTCGGCGGCAGCCAGCACCGAAGAATCTCTCAATAATGCTGTAAATTTCATTGATCCGCCGTTTGCCGCCGAAATCACAAAATCGGTGATCATCATATCTTGAGCAGGCAAGGCGTGCGTGCTTAACCAATCGAGTTGTTCAAACCAGTCGATTTTGTCGGCAAGCCACGTTTCAACGGCATCGAGTTGTTTTTGCTGTGCCGCAATTCCGCCGGCTTTTTGTTCCAATTCTGCCGATTGCTTGGATAATTCCCTGACCTCGCTTTGCAAAACCAGCCGCTGATAAAATGCATAACCAAAAAGACCGGTAACAAAAAGCAGCACTGCCGCCGCAATACCGGTGATCAGAGTGCGTTTGCCTCTGTTTTCTTTCCGTTTTTTCGGATTACAGAAGTCGATCTGCATCGGCTCTTTTCTGACGGCTTGAACGATGGCCCCGAACAAAGCCGCAAATTTTTCGTCTGCCGATTCCGTTTTCACGGTGAGTCCCTTTTGCGGATCAAATAAATGAACCGGCATATCAAGTCCTGCGGCTAATTGTCCGGCAAGCGATTCAAATGGTCTTCCGCTGCCGAAAAGGACGACTTCGTCAACGTTAATGCCTTCGATTTCATTCCGCACCGCAATTCGTGTCCGTTTTAATTCAGCAAGCAGACAGGCGGCAAAATCAGGATTGCTGATGTCCTGCGGGCGGTGAATCTTCGGCGACCGCATAAAAACCGGTTCGCCTTGAAAGACAACGGTTTGCGATGTTTCCAATTTGTCCAATTCTACGAGCAGTGCCGACCGGTTTATTTCTGTTCTGCCGGAATGCTGCCAAAGTGCGGCGGCGGCACACGGACGCAAAACGACATGCCGTAAATTCAGGTTTTGTTCACTGCAAAAGTCCTTGATCTTTTGGAACGTATGCAGACGCAGTGTGGACGCTAATAAATGTTTCGGTGCGCCGGTTGGAACGGTTTCAGCGGACTTCAATGCCGGAAAAAGTGTGCTTCGGGAAACATTTTCCAATTTGCTGGTTACGAAAAAGTCCAGCGGAGACGCAGGTTCGTAATGCGTGAATTCTCTTCCCGCCTGAAACTTGACCATTTCCGGCACGTCGTCCGGCGGCGACGGAGGAAAGACCATGGACCGGACTTCAACATCGGATCGGTTCAGGATCACGACGGTTTCGGCTTTTGCCAAATGGTGTTTTGCGGCGAAATCGGCAAATTTTTTCGGGTCGTCCAGCGTATCCGCAATGTCAAAGGAGATTGATTTGCCGAAAACGTTTGCCGACAGAAACAACAGGCGGTCGGTTTCCCAAGTGATAGCAACCCAGCGAGTCATGAGGACATTCTACACTTTTTCCCGGGCAATGTCGAGAGCCATTCCCGCCGCCGGTTTTTTGTTTCACAGCGGCTGTAAAAACAGTATAATAGACATCCTATGCTTCACACTGACGAAATCCTTTCGACAATACGGATGCTGCATAACGAGCATCTCGATGTCCGCGCTGTCACTCTGGCTCTCAATCTCAATGACTGCGCAAGTTCTCACTCCGATCAACTTTGCCGCAAGGTCTATGCCAAAATCATGGATCATGCCCGAAATCTCGTTGCCGTCTGCGAAGAGGTTTCCGAAAAATACGGAATTCCCGTAACTAATAAACGCATTGCCATTTCCCCGGCGGCAACGATTCTTGCCGGTCACGGTCAAACGACTGCGTTGCAACTTGCCCAAACGCTCGACCAAGCAGCAACCGAATGTCATGTCGATTTTGTCGGCGGCTTTTCCGCACTCGTGCAGAAAGGCATCTCGACCGGCGCACAAACCGTTCTCGATTCGCTGCCCGCCGTTTTGGCAAAGACCAGCAAGGTATGCGCTTCGATTAATGTTGCTTCCAGAAAGGCAGGCATCAATATGGATGCTGTCCGCCAACTCGGTTCGCTCATTCCGCAGATTGCGGCGGCCACTGCCGACTCGCAAGGGTTCGGCGCAGCGAAACTGGTCGTGTTCGCAAACATTCCCGAAGACAATCCTTTTATGGCGGGTGCTTATATGGGAGCGGGCGAACCCGAAGCCGCCATCAATATCGGAGTCAGCGGACCCGGCGTGGTGAACTCCGCTTTGCAGCGGAAAATCAGCAGCAGACGACAAACGGACGACAGTCGAAGAGCAGGAGGTATGCGTCCTACGGTTCCTCTCACGCTCGGCGATTTGGCTGAAGAGATTAAAATAACGAGTTTTCGGGTGACGCGGGTCGGTGAACTCATTGGTCGGGAAGTGGCACAGCGTCTTAATACCGAATTCGGTATCGTTGACCTTTCGCTGGCACCGACTCCGACTATCGGCGACAGTATCGGCGAAATCCTGAAAACACTCGGCATAGCGAACATCGGTGCGCCCGGTTCAACAGCGGCTATCGCCCTGCTGAACGATGCCGTGAAAAAAGGAGGGTTGTTTGCATCGAGTTCTGTCGGCGGATTAAGCGGGGCATTCATTCCCGTTTCAGAGGATTCCTGTTTGGCAGATGCCGTGGAACAGGGACATTTGAGTTTGGAAAAACTGGAAGCCATGACGGCTGTGTGCAGTGTCGGTTTGGATATGATATTGATACCGGGCGATACTCCGCCGGAAACGATAGCGGCATTGATTGCGGACGAAATGGCTATCGGAGTGATCAACAACAAGACCACCGCAACGCGGCTGATACCGGTACCGGGGGCGAAGGCGGGAGACAAAATCAGTTTCGGCGGTTTGTTCGGTGCTTCACCGGTGCTGGAAGTTCGCAACGGCGGTGCGAGTACAGAGTTTGTCCGTTTCGGCGGACGCATTCCCGCCCCGCTGCAATCATTGGGGAATTAGTATCTGTTGCAAAATGACCGGTGCGGTTTGCGGAGCCGCCTGCAAAAACAGGCAGCCCGCAACTTTTAATGCCTTGCAATGAACCTTTACGGATCACTT
The DNA here is from genome assembly GCA_031256755.1 of Planctomycetaceae bacterium. GTDB lineage: Bacteria > Planctomycetota > Planctomycetia > Pirellulales > Thermoguttaceae > WRKP01. The sequence continues at coordinate 3,253 of JAIRPZ010000045.1, read as the reverse complement.
CAGCACATTTACGATCTCCGGCAACAGCAGCGCAAGCGCATGTTCCGTCTCTGCCGTGTACAAATAGCCGTCAATCGCTGTTTTTTCATCGGCAGCCGTACCTTTTTGAAGAAATTTTCTCGCATACGGATGCACCGCCATACGTTTACCGACACCGGCTTCTGCCGCTTCAAACAACAACGCGGCCGCACAATGACCGGCAAGGATTTTCTTCTGCTCATCAAACGCTCTGATCACAGCCAGCAATGTTTGGTTGTACGGTTTTTCCGCCTCTTTCATAAAAGACGGCATCGCATCGCCGCAGGCAAAAACCAGCGCACGGTATTCCTTTTCATGCCCTTTCAAATCCGAGATTGTTCCGTCCAGTTGCAGCGGAATTCCCGAATTCGTCCTGATGTCCGCTGTTTCGGCAACGGCGAATGTACGGTAAGGAATTTGATTTTCAAAAAAAGTTTCAAGATACTGAAATAAACCGAATCCGTTGACCGGATTCACAGCAACAACCGCAATTTTTTTCTTCATAGATTTTCAAAAAGTTAAGTCAACAAAATGAACAAATTGTTCAATGATTTATTTATGATAATATTTTGCGGACAAAAGTCAAGAAAGCCGGATTCTTACTCGTTTACCATAACTCTAAAAAGAGGGAGATTCAATGAAGCAGGGCTGTATTTATTGTCCGCAAGCCGTACAATGACATCTATGTCCCGACTGACAAAAGCCGATGCCCTTGAAATGCTGAAAACGGCTTCTTTGCCCTCGCTCGGCAAAGAAGCCGATGCCGCCGTCCAAAAACGATACCCCGGAAATGTACGGACTTACAACGTTGAACGGAACATCAACTATACCAATGTTTGTGTAAGTCAATGCCGGTTTTGTGCTTTCTGCCGGAACGAAACCGATCCCGATGCCTACGTCCTCGACCACGCAACGCTGCTGCAAAAAACTGCGGAAACGGTTGAACTCGGCGGCAGGCAAATTCTGCTGCAAGGCGGCTTGCATCCTTCGCTGCCGCTTGAATGGTACGAAAACATACTGCGGACAATCAAAGAACATTTTCCAAGTGTCAATATTCACGGTTTCAGCCCGACCGAAATTGTTTATTTTGCTGATCAGTTTCACTTACCGGAAAAAACGGTGCTGAAACGTCTCCGGTCTGCCGGTCTTGGTTCGCTGCCCGGCGGCGGTGCAGAAATTCTTGTTGACCGTGTCAGGCAAATCGTGAGTCCGAACAAAGCATCAGCCGACCGCTGGCTCAACGTCTGCCGGATTTGGCACCAACTCGGCGGACGCAGTTCGGCAACGATGATGTTCGGACAAATCGAAACTGTGCAAGAACGGCTTGAACATCTTGACAAACTGCGGGATTTACAGGATGAAACCGGCGGATTCACGGCATTTATCCCATGGACATTTCAGCCCGGCAATACGAAACTGGCAGACCGGAGAAAGACCAGCAGTGCTGAATACCTGCGGTTTCTTGCGGTTTCGCGGCTGTTTCTCGATAATTTTCCGACAATCCAATCAAGTTGGGTGACACAAGGGCTGCCCATCGGTACACTGGGGTTGTCTTTCGGAGCAAACGATTTAGGCAGCATTATGATCGAAGAAAATGTCGTGGCAGCGGCAGGAACCGTTTTTCGTTCTACTGAAGCGGCTTTTTGCGAATCGATCAAAGCGGCAGGATACGAACCGCAACGGCGGGGCAGCGGTAAAAACGGCGGCAAAATCTTCGGCAAGTAAAAATGTCTGCGCAAAATCAAAAAACAGAAAGATTCGCATTGTTCTGCAACGATTCCTTATGATGATTGAAGAATTGGCTGAATTTTTTTGTACACGTGCGGTGAAATTGCAGTCAAGCCACACTCGAAAATATCGCTCGAAAAGGATAAAAAAACGAAACGGATCAGGTTTTTTATTTGTTATTCATTATATCGGACTTTGCATCACTCTTCAAATCCGCCGGACAAGGACGAAGAAGACCGTTATCCCATGCTTCCATTTGAAACACACAGCAGGGTTTTCCCGCAGACGAAATTTCATAAATGCTGATTTTTCCGGTACAAACCGGCTTATCATCGGTTTTATTTTTCATGTCCAAAAACCAGCATGACAAGGCAGCGGCGGTATTTCCGCTGATCTGGAAAGATAAACCATATCCTTCGGTATCTAAAAGAAAATCGTCCGGGGTTTTATGAAACAGAAATGTATTGACTGCCTGCCATGGAGCATCGGCTATCATTTTGTATAAGGTGATCCCGCCATGATAATCTAAATGTCCGGCATACACCGAATCCATTTCCATGTGTTCAAAGTGCAGAAAAATGTTTCCGTTCTTTTTCCGCTGTTTTCTCCAAAACGGGGGAAACGGCGGCGGTATTTTATACTGAAACGCCCATTCACCGCTGCTGTTTTTTGCAAAGACATAGTAAATATGATCATATAAAATGATTTGATTGTTCACTATCGCAAACGAGTGATTTGATAATGCTGATTCGCCGAAACAGACAATGCTGCCTTCCTCCGACCGCAAAATCCCATTCGGCGGATGCGGAAGAGCATAAAACAAATCCTGCTTAAAAACCCACTCCTCTTTTTTGTTTTTTTCAAAAATCAAAACGGAAGGTCTGCCGACCGGTAATTCTTTATCGTTTATTTTTGTGCCGGATTGGTCTGTAATGTTATATTTTTTTATTTCTTCATTTGTGAATTCTGCTCCTGAATCGCAAACGGCTAATAAATTGTCTTTCGATAGGATTCTTATGCCGAATCCTGTTCCCAAGCCGCCTTCGCGGTATAATTCTTTCGGCGGCGTTATTTTTTGTTTCAATAAATGGGGATTGGCGATTAAATCATAACAGAATATCGCCCCGCAGCCGTCTTCGTTAAAATTACCGATAAGAAGCAAATGTCCGTTTAACTGCAACGAATCATTTCCGAACTGATTGGAATTGCCGTTAATTTTGCTGTAAAACGCCCATTGATCGTTCACTTTCTTAAACACAATGACCGCATTGGAACGGACATCCGAATCAATCGCAAGCCAATTCCCGTTCATCGCAATACCGTCAATCGGTGCTTCCAGAATATCGGTGATGTCCACATCTTGTTTGACATTCCACTGACCGTCGGCTTTCTGTACAAAAATCATTCTCACTTTCTTTTTGGCGAGGTATCCTTCAATGATCACGGCTTCATTTTCGGAGACGGCGAATTGATAAAGATGCCGCATATACAGCCGCAAACCGGAACC
>JAIRPZ010000027.1 GCA_031256755.1 Planctomycetaceae bacterium | reverse complement strand
GAACCGGAAACCAGTTTGCTGCGGTCAGCAGTCAACGCATTATTCAAACACCGCGACGGCACAGCAGTTGTTCCGTTATAAGGAGTCGTGTTTCCTGTGCCGCCGGTGACGCTTCCTTTGATGTTCGTTCCATTAACACTGCTACGGTCGGTGCAAACTCCTTCGCTGTATCCGATAGTGTTGCTCAATCCGTCCGTGACCATCCCGAATGTCTTATTCAATTCGCGGTGAAACACCCCCCGGTAATGGGCAATGGGGTCAGCGTCTGCACATGCGGCAATCGTCAAACCGCAATGCCACATTCCATCGCCGAGACAATGCCGCAAAGAACAACGGGACATTCCGTCGCCGAGTGTAGAAGGCAGCATGACAAGCGGGTCGGACGGACAAAGGACAAGAGATATGCCTTTCAGATATTGGGCAGGAGTTCCCCAAGCGACTTCTGCGGCAGAACTGCCGCCGGGGAGAGCGGTGATACTGTCATAGGCAGCGGTGAGTTCGGTGTAAGGAAAGAGGAAAAAATCCGGCGACCATTGGGTAAACTTGGTAGTGTTTTTTCCTTGCATCATGATCGGACCGCAACCCGACGGCAGTTCTTCTTTGGCAAGGTGATGATTATGCAGGGCGATGCCGATTTGCTTGAAGTGGTTGCTGCACTGCATCCGGCGTGCGGCTTCGCGGGCGGCCTGAATGGCGGGCAAGAGTAAGGCGATAAGCATGCCGATAATGGCGATCACGACCAAGAGTTCGACCAAAGTGAAGCCCAAAGAGCGGGAAACAGTCCTAGCCGGACGGGCAGATTGAGGGCGGGAAACAGTGCTTACACTGTTAACGCTGTTTCGAACGCCCCCCGTTCTTTTGCCTATTTTACTACGCATGGGATCGTTTGTAAGGGTTGTGCCGGTGATTTCGTGAACCGGTGTCAAAATTTTCGTGTGCATGGTATTTCTCCTTTTCATAAAGAGGTAAAAAAATAACTACGCCGACGTGACGTATCTATGTTTAGTATACCCCGAAACCGGAGGATTGTCAACAGCGGAAAACGAAAAGGACGAAAATTGTCTGGTGCAGGGGAAACTTGGCGGGGACGTGCGCTCTGTCCCGCTTTGCGTGCGGTGTTGTATAATCGTCCGCTATGAGCAGCCGTTTTTTTCTTGATCCGAAATATTCCCGCTTGGAACAGAATCACGCCTCTTTGGGCGGCGATGAAGCCCGGCATTTTACAAAAGTCATGCGGGGGAAAACCGGCAGCGAAATCATTTTGTTTGACGGAACGGGCTTTTCGTACCTCGGTATTGTCGAAAATATCGGGAAAAAAGAGGTCAATATCCGTATCCTGCACCGCCTTGCCGATGAAACCGAGTCCCCGCTGCGGCTGACCGTGGCTGCCGCTCTGCCGAAAGGAGACCGGCAGCGGTTCCTGATCGAAAAACTCGCTGAACTCGGTACCGCACGATTTCTGCCCGTAAGCATGGAACGAAGCGTTGCCCGTGCCGATAACGGCACCATTGACCGGTTCAAACGGTATGTCATCGAAGCCGCCAAACAATGCGGACGCAATGTGTTAATGGAAATCGCCGGAGAAATACCGCTGCAAAAGTTGTGCAGAGAGTTCGGCAAGGAAATCTCCGAAAAATCCTGCACGAAATTTATTCTTCACCCGCTTTCGCTGGGCAATATCGGGCAAACCTCGCCGAAACAGATTTTTGCCGAACCTTTGCCCGCCGAAGTGATGGTTTTAGCCGGTCCCGAAGGAAGTTTTACCGATCACGAAATTGAATCGGCACAGCAAGCCGGTTTTCGTCCGCTGGAATTGGGCAAACGCATTTTGCGGACAGAAACAGCGTGCGTTGCGGCAGCAGCGGTCTTTCTCACTTCAGCAGGTTAACAACGGCACAGTATCCGTGATCGTCCGTACCGTCAGGGAATTAACGCTTCCGTTCTTTCGGGATCGGACGGGTGACAGGCGGAGTGCCGGGAACGTAGGGCTTTCGTTTTTTCAAGAGAACATCGTACATCACACGGGACTGCCCCATTCTGGCTTCAATAGCGTCCCAGCCGATGTGGTACGTTTGCGCATCGAGACGCGCCTGCCGCGGATTGGTAGCCGCCACAACCACGACTTTATAGTCACCTTCTTTTGACAACTGACGCGGCACAAACGTATAATGCGTAGGAATTTCCGTATTGTCCGTTTGTCCGAAACAAACGGAACTGCCGGTCAGTCCTGCCGCCAATCCTAAAAATAACCCGGTTATCCGAAAAGAAAACTCCATAAGATATTATTGTCGGCAATTCCGCCGCAAAATCCGCATGTTTTCTTGTGTGTTTTCCGAAACAACAGCATTGCCGGATCAATCATGCGGATCAAGGATTCCAATCGAAAATCTCGCGGAAATAGGTGCGGAACGTGGTAAAGCCGATGCGGTGATACAATTTTGCGGCGGGGAAATTATCGGCGGTGGCTTCGAGTGTCACGCGGCAAACGCCGGCTTGCCGGAAACCCTGCAGCGCACCCTGTACAAGGGCTTGACCGATTCCCTGCCGGCGGTACTCCGGCAGAACCGCAACGTTTTGAATGGCTCCGATTTCGGCGGAAAGTTTTAATCCCTGTATATTCGCTACGTATTCTTGTTTTTGGTCGGCACCGTTGCGAGCAATCAGCAGTGTTGCAGCCGGTAAAAAATGAGGATTGACGGAGACCAATTCGATCAGGCGGCGGCAATGTCCGTATTGCCGGAAAGTTGTAAAGACGGTTCCGTCCAGATCGTTGCGGAAACTGCGGTGCAGGACATCGGCGTGCGGATCGACAAGAGACGGCGACCAATTGACGAAAAAGAACCCTGCCGGCAGTTGCGGTTCGGCTGCCGGTGTCCGGGCAAAATCAAAAACCATCTGATTACGTTTGACAAATCGGGACGGCACGCCGGTAATTTTGCACTGAAATTTTCCAAAAGTCAATTCATTGACATTGACGTAAACGGCAAGTTGTTGCCGTGACTGAATCGAACCCCTCCGGCAAAACCATGCGGTGACGGGGAAATCAGAATTCCCCGCTGGTTTAATTGATGTCGATGGTATCGCCGGTAAAGGCAGAGTGTTGCCCTTTGGAGCGATGCCGGTAGGATTCAAACCGCAGCAGCAAATATGATGCGACAAATGTACGTGTCAACGGCAAAAGAAGAAACAACCCGAACAAATCGGTTATTAGACCGGGCAACGTTAAAAACAAAACACCGAACAAAACCAGCATACCGTTCAGTGCCGGGTTTACGGGTACTTCATTCCGGTCTATCTGCTGATTGATTTCGACCCAGCAAACCGCTCCGTACCGGCGTGCCAAAAACACTCCCAGCAAACCGCCGGCAACCATGCTGATCACGACCACTATTGAACCGAAAAATGTACCGAAAAAAAAGAGCATCGCACACAATTCTAAAGCGGGCAGCAATACTAAAAAAAACGAAACCCGCCAAAACGGGGTAAAAACGGTACGGAGTGCGGAAAAATTCATAGATTTTGACAAATTAGACAAAGAAACATGCTCCGGCAATCTACGGCAATCTATATTACCTTATTTACAGAGACGCAGGGTATTGCTGCCGATTTTTGCAGCAATTTTACGGCAGCGGTGTATTATCGTCTTTATCAGGCAAAAATTGCCGTTGCCGTTCTGTCATGTACGTTTTATACCAGTTGTATCGTTTCCTGTTCGGCAAAAAATCTTACACAGCCGGTAAATTCTTTGCATTTTCACTGATCGTAATCTAGGATAAGGCGGACATTCCCGTTTTTCGGTGATCCAGCCATTGTCTATGTCTGCCATCCGCCTCGTCAATCGGTTATCGGCAATCCTGCTCTCCGCAGCAGCCGGTATGCTGTGCGCATCCGGCGGCTGCCGTTCCCTGCCGTCCAGCGGATTCGATCCCAACGGAGAACGCCTTTTTGAAAAACGCCCCTTTGCCGATTGTCCGCTGTTCAGCCGCCGGACAGAATCGCCGACCACCGTTACGGCAACACCGCCGATCAATCCGGGGGACAATGTTCCCGGTGCCATAAACGGAGACGGGGCAAGCATTTATTCACCGCCTAACGCCCTGCCGGGCGACTTCGGTGCCGCAAAAACCAATCCCGGTGTTCCCAATTACACCTCAACCGCTACACCGCTGCCGCCCAATGCCCACGCCGTCAAGACCGCACTGATACTCAATCCCGAAGTAAACGGAGAACGGACTCCGCCCCGCTCATGGGAAGCCGTCTTCAATGAAACCGGCGGCTATGCACTGCCGACCGTTCCCGTTACAGGTCCCGCCCTGATGATAACTCCCCGCGAACAAATTGCTCCCATCGGCAGCGAAATCGTTCTCATTGCCAGTTATCTCGGAAACAAAGACCGCCTTGTGACCAACGAAAAAATCGAATGGTCGCTCGAAGGCAGCGGCACTATTGAGAAATTCGATCCCGGCTCCTGCTGCGATCCGCTCGTTTTCGACTGCATCAAAGCGAAAAAACTGACCGACCGCTATGCCGTTACAAAAACAAGCCGGGTCTATCAAACTCTGGATCGTGGTACACCGGACACGGCCGATGACATTCACCTTCTTCGGGGACAAACGTGGATCAGCGTCAATTCGATGAAGGAAGGAACAACCTGCGTCACAGCCTTTGCACCCAATATGGCGGATTGGTCGAAACGCACCGATGCCGGCATTATTCACTGGGTCGATGCCCAATGGGTTCTGCCGCGATTGTCCATTGCACCCGTCGGCGAAAGCAGAGTGCTGACAACAACCGTACTTCGGGCAACTAACGGGCAGCCGCGAAAGGGCTGGATTGTCCGGTATGAAATTTTGAACGGTCCCGCTGCCGGTTTCGGACCGTCCTCGGCGCAGATTGAAGAAATCGAAACGGATATGTCCGGTCAGGCAACAGTCATTCTCAACCCGAAAGAACAGCAATCGGGAGCGAACACCATCGGAATTCAGATTATTCGTCCGGCAGGTACGGACGGCGTGAACCGGCGTGTGACTGTCGGCAGCGAACAGGTTCGGCAAACATGGTCGGGCAATCCGAATATTGTGCTTAATATCAAAGGACCGAATGAAGCGAAACCGGGACAGGAATTACCGTATGAAATTACCGTTACAAACCGGACTTCTTCCGGCGTGCAGGGAGCGGTTTTGCTGCCGGTTCCGCCGCTGGCATCCTATATCCGCAGCCAGCCGCCGGGACAAATGCAGGGGCAAACGGTGATGTGGAATGTCCATCTTGCGCCGAACAGTACGGAAACGATCCGTGTGACTTTGCGGCAGGGAGCAGCCGGTTCGCTTTGGCTGCGCCCGGAATTCCGGCGCGGCACGGACAGCGGACAGCCGGCAACCGGCACAAGTACGGCACCGCCAGTTCACACACCGCCGGTTCATACACCGCCGCCGAACAACAATCCGCCGCGGCATCCGTCGCCGCCGTCGGCAGAGGTTTTTCCGGGAGCGAACACATCGCCCGTACCGCCGGTAACACTGCCGCCGGAATTGAATCCGAACCCGCCGGCAGCGACATTTCGGAAACCGTCGCTGAATTTACGGATTGCGGCGGATCCTGAAAAACCGTTGGAACGGGGTAAAGCACTGTATTTTTTTGTGTATGTCGAAAATACAGGGACAGCAGAAGCAAAAGATGTCGAAGTGCGGATGCCGATTCCGCCGGAATTGCGGGGGCAAACAATTCTGGCGGAAGCAAGACCGAAGAACATGGCAAAATGCGGTTTGGACCCGCTGGACAACAATATAGCGGTTTTACGGGTGCCGTTATTAGCCGCTAAAGAGACCGCCCACATGCGGCTGCAATATCCGGTCATTGAACAGCAGGGATACACGATGACGGCGGAAGTGTTTGCCGGTCAGGAGCGGATTGGTCAGACATCGCAGCGGATTACGCCGCCGTAGACGGCGGACAGACTGCCCTTGACATTTTTCGGATTTTTGTCATAATACGGAAAGTGCTGAGGATTTCACCCAGGAATTTTACAAAGGAATTTAACCATGGCTGACACAAAAGAACGGGTTATTAAAATTATTGCTGACCATTTGGGGCAGGACGCTTCGAACATTACGGAAACAACAGACATCGCCAACGATCTGGGAGCCGATTCGCTCGATCTCGCTGATTTGATCATCACCTTCGAGGAAGAGTTCAACATCAACATTGACGAAAGCGAGGCGCAAAATCTCACCACAGTCGGCGATGTGATCAAACAAGTTGATAAAGCGATCGGCGGTCAATAAACCGTCTTCTTTTCAAACGGGCGGGCGGTTTGCATTAGAACCACGAACAGGTGAAGCCGCCGTCCACATACACGGTCGATCCGGTCATATAACTGCCTGCCTTTTTCGACAGCAACAGCAATGCCGCTCCGATCAATTCGTCCGGTGTGCCGTAGCGGCGCATCGGCGTTCCGTTCATGATATTTTCCACCCGTTTTTCATCGAGCAGTTTCCGGTTTTGTTCTGCCGGAAAAAAGCCGGGGCAAATGGCGTTGACGCGGATTTTTTGAGCCGCAAATTCTTGGGCGATATTCTGTGTTAAATTGACGACACCGGCTTTTGATGCCGCATACGCAAAGACGCGGGAAAGCGGACGATCAGAATTAACGCTGCCGATGTTGAGAATGGCACCGCCGTCCGCATTTTTGAGCATTGACTCAATGAACACCTGACATGCTTCCATCATTCCTTTCAAATTGACGGCAAAGATTTTATCCCAAAGATTCGGATCGACTTCGAGAAACGGAGTACCGGCATTGATTCCGGCGCAGTTTACAAGTTGATCAACTTTTCCGGTGATTTTCAGCGATTCGGCAAGCAGTTGCCTGATCGAATCGCGGTCGGTAATGTTGACGGGAACGCAAGACGATTTCACACCGATTGTATTAAGTTTTTCGCATCGGCTTTTGCAGGCATCATTGCTCATATCGGCGATGACGACGTGTGCGCCTGCTGATCCGAGACCGGCAGCGAGTGCGCCGCCGAGTTCGCCGGCACCGCCGATGATGACGGCGACTTCGCCGTCCATTCCGAAGAGATTTTTCAAGTATTCTGCTGTATTAAGTGCTGAAGACATAGGGGTTCCTTTCATTGAACAGGGAAACGG
>JAIRPZ010000318.1 GCA_031256755.1 Planctomycetaceae bacterium | reverse complement strand
TCCGTAAAATAAAGGAGTTTCGGAGAGTGTTCACCCGATACGATAAACTCGATGAAACCTATAACGCTTTGATTGCACTCGCAAACATCGCCATTTATCTGAAAAATTAGCGTCAACACAACCTAATTATCAATTAAAACGTCTCCCGTGCGGCAAGGACACGGCAGGCGGGACATTTTTACACACGTTTTTATCCTGCCTGTCTTTTATCCGGTGTAACGTTGCCGATACCGGTAACAATTTGATACCCCGCGGCGGAAACTCTGGCGGCAAGACATGCTTTGCACTCGGCGGCTTCCTCGCCCATGCAAATCTTGTTATCATACAATTCATATTTCCGGCGGACGTTCACCGGCGACAAATTCGGCATCACAACATTCGCACCGGCACGCAGTCCCATTTCCCGCCCTTGCGGATCAATCGTGCCGAGTGCCGTTGTTGCCGGTATCAGCGCATACGGAAACATCAACCGCAGTACCGCCACCAATCGAAGCGTCAACGCCAGTCCGCCGTTCTGTTCCCGCTTAAAGGGAGTGTCCCGATGGGCAATGAATGGTCCGATACCGATCATCGCCGGCTGCAATGCCTGCAAAAACCGCAAATCTTCAATAACACATGACGTTGTTTGGAACGGCGAACCGACCATAAATCCGCTGCCGGTTTGGTAACCGATTTCTTTGAGATTCCAGAGACATTGTTTCCGACAGGTCAAACTCATTGAGCGGGGATGCAGTTTGCCGTAGTGTTCTTCGTTAGCAGTTTCGTGCCGGAGAAGATACCGGTTGGCACCGGCATCGAAAAACCGCTGATAATTTTCACGGGAATGTTCGCCGAGAGATAACGTAATGGCACAATCCTGATACCGTTTTCGGATTTCTGTAACGAATTCTGTTATCCTGCCGGCGTTGAAAAACGTGTCTTCGCCGCCTTGCAGCACGAAAGTCCGGTAGCCGAGACCATAGCCGGTTTCGCAGCAGTGCAGAACTTGTTCGAGTGCGAGCCGGTATCGGTCAAGATTTGCCCGGCTTCTTCGTATACCGCAATAGAAACAATCATTTTTACAATAGTTCGTTAATTCGATCAAACCGCGCAGGTATACGTCCGTGCCGTAAAATTCTTTGCGGCGTAAGTCGGCGAGGCGGAACAGTTCGCGGTCGAACTGATCGGTTTCAAGCAGTGCTGCCAATTTGCTGTCCGGCAAATTCCGTGTTTGATACAATTCCGTAATCATTAATGGGCTTGGGATTTGCTAAAATTTTGTCTTTCGTTTCCATCTCTATCACCTGCGAAAGTTGCGTTCACAGCAGCACACTTGACCGGCAAGATAATCTGTTCCTCAATCGGCTGCGGCAGAGCAGAAAGGATCAATGCCGATAAACAGGTTCCCAAAAATTTTTTTTCTTTGTTCTGACCCGATGATACACGAAAACAAAAAAGAAGTCAAAGGGACTGCACAACCGGCAGGGCAGGGGAGCAAGGGCGTTTTCTTTTGACGGTGCATCGGTTATACTCACTCCGGTTATGCTTAAATCTGCCCGCGATATGGACCGGATGAGAAAAGCAGGGCTGTATGTCTGGCACGCCCTGTATATCGCCGGTCAACTTGCCCAACCCGGTATCACCACTGCCGAAATTAACAGACGTGTCGAACAATTTTTTGAAGATCATCACGTGATCCCGCTTTTTAAGGGCGTTCCGGGGAAAGTTCCGTTTCCGGCAGCGTGCTGCATCAGCATTAACGAGCAAGTCGTTCACGGTATTCCCGGCGACCGCATCTTGAAAGAAGGGGACATCGTCAGTATTGACATCGGCAGTAAAATTTTGGATCCCGGCTCAAAGAATTCGGGCTGGTGCGGCGATGCCGCAAGAACTTTTGCCGTCGGAAAAATCTCCGCAGAACAGCAGCGGCTAATGGACGTGACCGAAGGCATGCTGCAAATCGCTATTCAGGAAATGCCGAAAGCAGAGTATTGGTCAACCGTAGCAAAAAAAATGCAGACCCTCGCCCACAAAAACGGTTTTTCCGTCATTGAACGGTTAGTCGGACATGGTGTCGGCAGAGAAATGCATGAAAATCCGCAAGTGCCGAATTATTTCAATCAACAAATGACCAATGCCGATTTCAAACTCGTGCCGGGTTTGGTCATTGCCGTTGAACCGATGGTCAATGCCGGTTCCAAAAAAATCCGAACCCTCGCCGATCATTGGACCATTGTCACTGAAGATCGAAAAATGAGTGCCCATTTTGAACATACATTGGCATTGACCGCCGCCGGTGTGCGGGTTCTCACCGGCGCACCCGAAAGCGAATCGGAAAAAATAGACGTTTCGTCCTATGTTGCATAGAGCAGCAATGTATTGTCAATCAGCCGTGTTGTCCCAATGCGTGCCGCAAGCAGCAGCACTGCCGCCGTGTCGATTTCCTCGATTTCCTGCAATGTTGCCGGATCGGCAATAGAAACATAATCCGCAGATAAACCGGCAGTTTGTAATTTATCTTGTATCATCTGACAGATCACGGATGATGAACGGACATGATAGTGAGCAACCATTAACTCGGCATCCGCAAGACATTGGGAAAGCACGACGGCTTTACGGCGTTCTTCACCGGAAAGATAGCGGTTGCGGCTGCTCATGGCTAAACCGTCTTCTTCCCGGATAATCGGACACATTACAATTTCGACGGGAACGTTAAGGTCGCCGACCATTTTTTTTATCACACAGACCTGCTGATAATCTTTTTGTCCGAAGAATGCCGCATCTGCACCGGCGGCAAGAAACAATTTCAGCACCACCGTGGCCACTCCGTCAAAATGTCCCGGTCGAGCCGCTCCTTCAAACGGAGCCGTCACTCCGCCGATGTGTACAGCGGTATCAAATCCGGCGGGATACATTTCATCGGTACCCGGAACAAAAACTGCCGAAACGCCGGCAACTTGCAGAAGTTCCAAATCGTTTTCCAATGTTCGGGGATAGCGGTTAAAATCCTCGCCCGGTCCGAATTGCAGCGGATTCACGAAAATAGAAACAATCGTCTCCCCGCACTGCTCATTTGATGCGGACACCAAACTCAAATGTCCGCGGTGAATAGCCCCCATTGTCGGCACCAATCCGATGCGTTTTCCGGTTTGCCGCTGCTGTTTTGTAAATTGCTGTAATGCTGAAACTGTGGTAATGATCTCCATGCACCGCTTTCTGATACCGCTGCTTGTCAACCGCTTTATGCCTGATTTTATCGGTGTTCCGGCAGATTGTCAACACGCCGCGTCCCGCCGAAACTTATTTTTGCGGCTTGACGGGATGCAATAATAATTCAATATCTTCATCTAATAGAGTCCACCCCAAACAATTTCCGTAATTGTTTTCAGGAATCGGCTCATCGAATTCAGTATAGATGCCTCCTTCGGGCATTCCCCATTCTACGGCTTCATTGGAATCCGGTACAAAAATACGAGTGACCGTAGCGCAGAGATAACCATCAATGAGAACTTTATCGCCTAACCGGACTTCCTGCCCGTCTGCATAATAATAAACAATGCCTTGCATACAAATATTTCAGTCCCTGCTTGTGATGACCGACCGCATTTGGTATCATAACGGCGGGGGACAAAAGTGTCCCTGTATTATATCCTTTTTAGTGCGGTTTCCTGCCGCGGCTTAACTTCCATGACACTATTGGTAATCGGCTCGGTTGCCTACGACACCATAGAAACTCCGACAGCGAAACGGGAAAACATTCTCGGCGGCTCGGCACCCTATTTTTCTTATGCGGCAAGTTATTTCGGACCGGTTCAGATGGTCGGCGTTGTCGGCGAGGACTGGCTGCCGGAATATACCGAAATGTTCGCAAAAAACGGCGTTGACACGGCCGGTCTGGAAATCGTAAAAGGGGGCAAAACGTTCCGATGGAGCGGCAAATACCGCGAAAATATGAACGACAGAGATACACTGGAGACCCAACTCAACGTGCTGGGCAACTTTCAGCCGAAATTGCCGGAAAATTACCGCCGGTCGCAATTTGTTTTTCTTGCGAACATGGCTCCTTCGACCGGATTGACGGCTCTCGGTCAAATTCAGGGTGCCGATCTTGTGGTTGCCGACACGATGAATTTGTGGATCGATACCGCCCGCAACGACCTCGATGCCTTATTGAAACGGGTGGACGGTCTCGTACTAAATGACAGCGAAGCCAAAATGCTGACCGGCGAATTACACATTACGGCAGCAGCCCGAAAAATTTTGACGATGGGTCCCAAATTTGTCATTGTCAAAAAAGGGGAACATGGAGCAATGTTTATCAGCGAGTACGAAATGTACGTTGTGCCGGCATTTCCGACAGAAACCGTTGTTGATCCGACCGGTGCCGGAGATTCTTTTGCCGGCGGAATGATGGGCTACCTTGCCTCGCAGCGGGGCAACTTTGACGGCGAAACAATTAAAAATGCGCTGGTCTACGGAACAATGACGGCGAGTTTCTGCGTTGAGGGATTCGGCTTTGAACGATACACAGAGATTACACGCGATGACATTGAAAAACGGCGGGAAACATTCCGTAAAATCGCGTCTTTTTAGGATATTGCGGACCGGATCAGGAAACGGCACTGCCGAAACAACGTTTCCGCAGTCCTTTTCTGCAGCGGCTACTCTTCGGCAAACCGGTGGTGTATATCAAGAAATTGATCCTCAACAGCAAGGAATGCCGCAACCACATCGGGATCAAAATGTCTCCCTTTGCCCTCTTCAATCACGGCTCGCGCCGAATCATGAGTAAAAGCGTCTTTATATACCCGCTTGGAAATCAGTGCATCGTATACATCGCCGACAGCCATAATCCTGCCGCAAAGCGGAATTGCATCGCCTTTCAAGCCGTGCGGATAGCCGGTGCCGTCATATTTTTCGTGATGACTTTCCGCAATTTCTTTTGCCATTTTGAGAAAAGCCACGCCGGGGAACTTTTCGAGAGCCGCCTCCATCGTGTGAGCGGCAATCGTGGTGTGCGTCTTCATAATCTCAAATTCGGCAGGATCAAGCCGACCCGGTTTCAGCAAAATCGCATCGGGAATACCGACTTTGCCGATGTCGTGAAGCGGACTGGTTTGGAAAATCAGCCGGATGTATTCGGGATCAATCTGGGCTTTGAACCGGTCATGATCGGCAAGGTACTGCGACAACGCCCGGCAGTAATACTGCACGCGTTCAAGATGAGAACCGGTATCGTTGTCCCGGGATTCCGCTAGTTTTGCCAATGCGAAAATCGCCACATCGCGGGTTTCGAGGGAAAGAATCCGTTCTCCGGCACGCAGCCGGGCAAGCACTTCGGAAGGATTGTACGGTTTGGCAATGAAATCGTCGGCACCGGCAGAAAGTCCCTGCACCATTTCGGCGACCTGACCGTGCGAAGTGAGCAGGAGAAAATAAATATAGCCGGACCGGTCTTGGGCGCGGACGGCGCGGCAAAATTCAATGCCGTTCATTTCGGGCATTTCCCAATCGGAAATGACCGCGCGGCATTGTTCCTGTTTTCCAAGGATTTCCAGCCCTTCTTTTCCGTTGGAAGCGGTGAATACTTCATACCCGTTTTTCACGAGCAGCCCTTTGAGCGCAATCAGGGCAAGTTTGCTGTCGTCAACAATGAGAACCTGCATACAGGAGCATGAATGGTACAAGTTGTCGTTTTATTATACAAAACATCAGAGAAAGATCAACACACTATCCAAAACTGCCGGTCTCACGCCTGATCGGGAATTTCGTCGTCAAAATCAAGCAGTCCGCGTTTTCGGGGAATCAGCCAGCAGAAAAATAAGCCCGCAAAATAAAGAACGGTCAGCGGTACCGCCATCAGCAGCATACTGCCCGGATCGCCGGGGGTCAGAATGAGAGCAATGATAAAAATAACAAAAACCGCAAGCCGCCACCGGCGGACATATTGTTTCCGCGTAAAAATACCAACCCGTTCCAGCACAAACATGACCAGCGGCAACTGAAAACTCACACCAAAACCAATCGGAAAAAGCAATGCCCAGCGAAGCCATTCGCTGATCCGCAAATCGGGTTCGATATTCATCCACGCATTGAAAAACAGCAGAAAATCAAGGAAAAATCGGAACACCATGAAAAACGCAAAGGCCGCACCGCCGAGAAACAAAACGACACTGATCGGAATAAAATAATAAACGTATTGCTTTTCATGCGGATATAAACCGGCGGCAATGAATGACCAAATATGATACATAACAAACGGCAAAGCGATCACCAGACCGACGGCCATCGAAGCATAGAGCCAAATCTTGAATGCTTCTTCAACACCGAGTGCCCGTGTTCGGGCAAGGTCTTCGATTTTTTTGAAAAACATCACGCGGATCGGCTTTTCGGAAAGATGGACGTTTTCGTAGACGAGACCGACTTCCGACATTTTTTTCCGGCGTTCGATTTTTTGCAGCAGCAGATTATCCACTTCATCAAGACCGCTTTTGCCGGGTATTGATCCGCTGCCCGCTTCGGACAGCAATTTTTGCCGGTTCAGAATCCGTTCCAGTTCTCCGGGAAACAGATAACGCTCTTCGGGAATAAAACCGTATTGTTTCAGAACGGAAATAATTTCGCCGGAATAGCCCTCTTCCTGAAGTTTGGCGGCTTCAGTTTCCAGTTTTCGGACGGACAGATGCCGCTGATGTTCGGTCAGTGCCTGCTCAATCGGAATTTGTATAAACCGGACAACATCGGCTCCGACTGCAAAACCGAGCAGAACGCCGACCGCAATCCATGCAATCGACTTGAAGAGACATTGGCGGAGTTCTTCCAAATGCTCTCCGAAACTCATCGAAGATTCGGCAAAAAGATCGTCATTTTTCATACAGCGGCATTATACCACAAAGCGTACAAGGGCAGGGCAGGTGAACCGCAAACGGGAGGTGTCTTTATTCCCGCTGATCCTGTGCCGGAAATGAAAAGATATATTGACGGAATGGGATTTTATGCTACAATCACCGCAGTACGCCGGATTATGAATACAAAACAAACCGAAGAAAATAGCGGTCTATTTGCGTTGGTTTTAGCCGCAGCCGGACAAAGTTCACGGTTTTCCGGTAAAGACGGTACCGACCGGACAATCAAAAAAACATTTGTCCGTCTCGGCGGCAAACCGGTTTGGCTGCGCTGTGTTGATCTCTTCCGCAAACAAGAATCGCTTGCTCAAATCATCGTTGTCGTTGCCCCTGAAGACATCGGCTGGTTTCGGCAGTATTATGCGGGCGAAATCAACAGTATGCTCATCTCGGTGGTTGCCGGCGGAGAAAACCGGGTTGATTCTATCCGGCGAGGTTTAATGTCTGTCAGTCCCAAAGTTGATTATGTCGCTGTTCACGATGCGGCAAGACCTTGTGTCTCCGTTCAAGAAATCGCCGCCGTATTGAGTGCGGCTCAAAAGTATGGTGCCGCCGTTCTTGCCGCACCGATTGTTGCCACCGTGAAAAAAGCCGCCGGAGACCAAATCGAAAAAACGATTCCGAGAGAGGGTTTGTGGGAATCACAAACGCCGCAGGTCTTCCGCCGCGAATTGCTCCTTGAAGCGTATCAGCAACGAATATCCTTCATACCGACAGACGATGCTCAACTGGTTGAACTGTTGGGACATCCGGTTTACATTGTTCCGTCAGACCGCCGTAATATCAAAATCACTACGCCGTCCGACCTTATGCTGGCAAAGTATTGGCTGGAACAAACGGAGTAAAGCGGCGGGATGTAAATCCCGCCGGTTGCCCAAACGCTGCCCGGATTTCCGATCATGATGATTGCTGACGTTGCAACAATGCGATAGCCGCATCTTTGACGTTTTTCACATAAACTATCGAGATAGCACAACTACCTATCTGCATAATGGCAGCGATAACGACGAAGAATCCGAAATAATCGGCGGAAGAAAAGTAATCGCAAACCGATGCTACGCAAGTCGCCCAAGCCGTGATAAACCCTAATTGTTCATGGCACATCTTGGGAAGCCCTGCACGCTCTAATGTAGTGTTCATGTCTTGTGTCAACCCATAAACGACAACAAAGACCCAGTACAAATTGAATACGGGAATGAAGGCGAATCCGACGGCTTTTCCGGGTGTTGTTCTTGCAATGTCCGGCGGCACCTGTTTCCAAAGAGAGTATAATAACAAACATCCACTCACCGCTACACCGGTAAAGGCCAATGTCATCAACGCCCAAACAAAAACGAACATCGGAGCGACATCGGGATTCATATTTTCCCTTGTAAATCCCGGGTTACGCCCCCGCGCTATCAGAAAACCGATGTCGAATAGGATGGAAATCAGATAAAACGGCAAGGCGGCGGCAAGCGAAATCCACAATGCCGTAAAATACATGTTGAGTTTCTTAATGGCTTCGGCAGCAGGCGACAAAGGCAGCGGAACAGCATAGTGCTGTTGATACGGCGGTTGCGGAAAGGACGGCGGCAAGATCGGCTCGAAAGGTGAAGGTTCCGGCGGCGGAAACAGTCCCTGGATCTGTTTCGCTTGCCCTGTATGACCGGTATCGGTTTCCAGCCGTGTGTCCGGTGTGATGATGCCTTGCTGCGTAAGGACTTTGAGTTGAGCGGAGGTGACCGGTCCTTGTTTCGTTCCTGTGCTGTCGAAGTAGAAAAAGTTTGCCATTGTTGTTAATGCGGTGAATGGTTGTCAAGGAAGAGTTTGTTGCGGACAGAAAAGAGCAAAACTTTCAAGAATGTTAACGTGAAAGAGTGCCAACATCTGTGCTGCTACTCAACCTTTCCACGGGCGTACTATACAACACCGAAGGCACTCCCTGCGCAGGGAGCGTCTCTCTGATGTTGCCATAGTACAAAAACCTTTCGGTTTTTAAGTGGAAATTTGAGCAG
>JAIRPZ010000275.1 GCA_031256755.1 Planctomycetaceae bacterium | reverse complement strand
ACCGCGCCAAAAACAGTGAACCAGCAGCCGCTTCATCACGCTGTCGGCTAGTTTTTTGGGCAGTTTTTGCATCTGCCGAAGCGGGCGGATAATTTCCCGAATAAT
Source organism: Planctomycetaceae bacterium (assembly GCA_031256755.1). Classification (GTDB taxonomy): domain Bacteria; phylum Planctomycetota; class Planctomycetia; order Pirellulales; family Thermoguttaceae; genus WRKP01. Next base: position 7,508 of record JAIRPZ010000275.1, on the reverse strand, counting down.
TTTGGAAATAATGCATAAAGTTTTCCTGTCAGAATACCGTCTCTCTCTCTCTCTCTCTCTCTCTCTCTCTCTCTGAATTCATATATGTCGTCATTTTCTTTGGTGAACGTTTAATTGTTTCGGAAATTTACAGAAAAAGCAAAAACGGGTCAAGGGGAAATTGAAGGACTATAACAGCCGTTTTTTCGTTGTTATTGTTTAGGGCCGAAAAAATTGATAATTGACAGTGAGAGCGGCGGGCATTCGTCCGCCGGTGCTAGCCGCACAGACAGTATTTTGGAAACGCCACAAAATATGCCCGTCCGGCAAAGACTGTCTTCCGCTCTATTGACTATTGACACTCTTGCCGAACCGTTCATAATACTTTCTGTTAAACAGAGCAAGAAGTGCGGAAAACGAAAAATTCACAATATCCGATGCAAAAAAATCCAACACAAAATCCGATGCCGAAAATGCGGACAGTGCTGTCCGCTGTGTTCATGACGCTATTGTCCGTGCCGTTTGGCAACGCCGTTTCTGCGGTCGTTCCGGCAGATTTACAAACCGAATACTGCACCGAACCGCTCGGTATGGATAATCCGAAACCGGCATTCCGATGGCTCGTGCCGGACAACGGCGGGAAAAACGTGAAACAAACCGCATACCGCATTCTCGTCGCCTCCTCATTGGAATTGCTCAACAAAGAACAAGGCGATATTTGGGATACCGGTAAAACAGAATCCGGCAACTCAACACAAGTGATTTATCAAACACAGCCCCCCGTTTGCAGTACCGCACCGCCCCGCAAAGCAAATGAAGGGAAAGACCTGCAATCGGCAGCGAAGTATTTTTGGAAAGTCAAAACGTGGACAACGTCAACGTCAGAGACATCGCAGACAGAACACGAGTCCGATTGGAGCGAACCGGCATCATTCGTTACCGGTTTAATCGCCGGAAACGATGCACTGCCGGAAAAATCCGTTGCCGGCAACAGCCCCGGAGAGGAGACAGAAAGATGGACAATCGATGCGTGGATAAAGCATCCGTCTGCCGCCGAAAATAAATGTATCCGATTCCGTCATTCCTATCTCTGCACGGAAAAATACAAGTCGGCTTATGCTTTCGTTGCGTCTGTCGGTTATCACGAACTTTATATCAACGGGCAGAAAGTGGACGACCGGCATCTCGCTCCGCCGGTGATGAATTATCTCAAGCGGATTCCTTATGCCACTTATGATGTCACAAAATATCTGAAAGAAGGAAAAAATACCGTTGCCGTCTGGACCGGAGCGGGCTGGGCAAGAAACGAGGCGTTCAAAATGAAACAAGCGTTATATGTTCGCTTGCAAATGACCGGCGAAAACGGAGAATGTTGCGGTTTTTATTCAGACGGCAATTGGAAATGCGCCGAAAGCGATACCGAAGAAACAACAGAAAAGACGCGGTATAAAAATTTCGGCGGCGAACTTCTTGATGCCCGGAAAAGCGAACCGGACTGGTGTCAGCCGGATTTTGACGATTCCGGCTGGCAGAAAGTCAAAATCGTTGACAACATAAAAACACCGGTTGCGTCAGCGTTCCGTACTCCGGCAACGAAAATCATTAAAGAATACAAGCCGGTTTCTGTTACAGAAACAAAGGACGGCATCTGCGTTTTGTTTCCTGAAAACTTCACCGGCTGGGCCGAGTTTCCGGTGACCGGATTAAACGCCGGAGATAAAGTAACAATACTCACCGCCGATGATACGGAACATATTTGCGATTTCAATCAGAAAAGTATTTTCATTTCGGCAGGAAAAGGGGACGAAAAATTCCGTTACCGTTTCAATTATGCCGCCGGTCTGCACGTCACCTTGCAGGGATTGAAAAACAAATCGGATGCGGAGAATATCAGGGGTTATGCGCTGGCAACGGATTTCCGGCAGACAGGACGTTTCCGGTCGTCCAATGAATTGTATAACAAAATTTACGCGCTCGACTTATGGACGTTCCGCGCCAACACGCCGGAAGGGACCACATTCGATTGTCCGCATCGGGAACGGATGGGCTACGGCGAAACGGGAACGTCAACGGGCTGGGGCATTGGTTTGCCGAATTATCAGAGCGGGGCGTTTTATGCGGAAATGGTGCAGAACTGGGCGGATGTGCAGGAAGAGAGCGGCTGGATACCGCATGTTGCGCCGGTACCATACAAGAGCGGAGGCGGTCCGCTCTGGAGCAGCACGGGTTTGGATATTGCATGGGAACATTATGTCCACTTCGGCGATAAACGTGTTTTAGAAACAGCGTACCCGATGGCAAAGAAGTGGCTTGATTTTTGTCACAAAAACACGAAGGACGGTTTATTGCAGCCCTATTTGAAAGGACAGATGCTGTTTTTAGGGGACTGGGCTGCACCCGGCGGACGCAAGGAATTCGGCGGCACTCCGCAGGCAACGTATTTTAATAACTGTGTTTATGCATGGAATCTTGAAACGATGGCGGCACTGTGCAAAGCACTCGGCAAAAACGATGACGTACAATTCTATGAAAAGCGGTTAGCCGATTTGAAAGCGGACATTATCAAAACCTATTACAAGAAAGAAACCGGTCAGTTGATGGACGGCGGACAGGTGCAGCAGGCGTTTGCGTTATTGACTTCGCTCAGCGGAGACAGCAATGTCCGTGACCATATCCGTCATGCGCTGCAGCAGGCGTTCACGGAGAAACCGTATTTTGATATGGGGAGTTCGGGTTTGCCGGTGCTGCTGCATTACATCATTGATTCCGGCGACAAGGCGGCGAATGAGAAAGCGGCGGAATTTCTCAACAGCATCAAACAGCCGGGTTACGGATATTTTCTTGAAAAAGGGGAAACAACGCTGCCTGAATACTGGGAAGTCAATGTCGACAGCAAAATTCACACTTGTTATACGGGCATTACGGCGTGGCTGATGAAGTCGCTGGCGGGGATTCGTCCTAACCCGAAGGAACCGGGTTACCGCCGTTTTATCATTGCGCCGCAGTATGTTAAAGAAACGGACTGGGTTGAGGGGGAGACCGAAAGTCCTTACGGCATCATCAAAAGCCGCTGGGAGCGCAGGGGCAATACTGTTACATTAAAGATAAGCGTTCCGCCGAACAGTGAAGCGGAAGTCACACTGCCGGACGGCGAAATAAAAACCGTCGGCAGCGGAGAATACACGTTTTGACTGCGCCGGACGCGGGCGGAACAGGCAGGGCGTTTTTATTTTCACCAAACAACTTAACTTACAGGCAAAGCGGCTACAAATAATCCTGTACCGCTTTGACTTGGATGACCGGATGTTCACGCTGAAATTTGACTGCATCCAGAAACGCCTTGGCTCCCCGAATCGTTGTGACCAGCGGAATTCCCAGCCGCATCGCCGTTGTCCGCATCGAAACCTCGTCCCGATGCGGATTCTTTCCCGACGGCGTGTTAATGATCCACTGCACCTTGCCGTCGATCATTTGATCCAAAATGTTCGGACGCTCGCCTGATGTAATTTTTGCAACAATATCAATAGCAAAACCCATTCCTTTCAGAACGGCTCCGGTGCCGGGCGTGGCTTGCAGTTTGAAACCGAGCCGCTGCAATTCCCTGGCGATTTCGCCGATAAACGGCTTGTCCGATTCTTTCACCGAAATAAAGACGCTGCCGGTCAGCGGAATCGGTATGCCGGTTCCGTTTTCCCCTTTTGCGAATGCTTCGCCGAATGTTTCCGCCAGCCCCATCACTTCGCCGGTCGATTTCATTTCCGGTCCTAACCGGGTATCCACTCCGGGGAACCGCGTCCATGGGAAAACCGACTCCTTGACAGCAACATGTGTCATATCCGCCCAAGACCGGAATTTCGTTTCGGCAAACATCTCCGACAGTTTTTCGCCGAGCATCACACGCATCGCAATACTCGCCATCGGCTCGCCGATGGCTTTGCTCACAAAGGGAATCGTCCGGCTTGCTCTCGGATTCACTTCCAATACATACACGAGATTATCTTTTATCGCAAACTGAATGTTCAGCAGTCCGATGACGTTCATTTTCAGCGCAATTTTTTTTGCGGCCGATTCCAGTTGCCGGATCAGTTGCGGCGTGAGCGACTGCGGCGGAAGCGAACACGCAGAATCGCCGCTGTGAATGCCCGCTTCTTCGATATGTTCCATAATCGCCGCGACAATGACCGTTTCGCCATCCGAGACCGCATCGACATCAATTTCGATAGCATCTTCAAGAAACCGGTCAATCAGAATCGGACGGTTTTCGTCAATCGTCAAATCGGCTTGGCGGGAGTAGTTCAGCAACGCCGCCCAGTAAGATTTCAAATCCTCGCTGTCGAAAATGATTTCCATTTTTGCACCGCCGAGGACAAAACTGGGACGCATCAACACCGGATAGCCGATTTTTTCCGCGGCATGGAGGGCTTCGTTCAATTCAACGGCGGTCGCACCGGCGGTTTGACGGATTCCGAGTTCTTGCAGCATTTCGCCGAAAAGCCGCCGGTCTTCGGCAAGGGCAATCGAAGCAACATTGGTTCCCAAAATCGGCACGCCTTCATCCGCCAACGCTTTTGAGAGATTGAGCGGCGTTTGTCCGCCGAATTGCAGCACCACGCCGAAGGGCTTTTCGTGATGAATAACGGCAAGCACGTCTTCCAGCGTCAGCGGCTCGAAGTAGAGGACATCGGAAGTGTCGTAGTCGGTCGACACGGTTTCGGGATTACAATTCATCATAATGGCTTTGTATCCCATTTTTCGGACGGTGAAAGCGGCATGGCAGCAGCAGTAATCGAATTCGATTCCCTGTCCGATGCGGTTTGGTCCGCCGCCGAGAATTAACACCGATTTTTGCTTGTTGTCCGTCAATTTGTGCTGTTGCAATGGATGATGTTGCAGTTGATCGTTTTGCATCGTTTTTTACCGGCAAGTGCGGACATTTTAACGGTTTTTCCGGCGAGAGGCAAGGGGCGATGCGTTTCCTTTATAATCGTGTGCTGCCAGTTGCCGCAGATGCCGGAATTGCGCCGGAACGTCCGGTTTTCCAAACAGTGCGGTACCGGTCACAAACATATTGGCTCCGGCTGCCGTAATATCCGCAATGGTTGTTTCGCCGACTCCGCCGTCAACGGAAATCAGCGTTTCCGGCGGCGTACATTCGCGAATGACGCGTATTTTACTTAATACGCCCGGATTGAAGAGTTGCCCGCCGAATCCTGCCATCACACCCATTGTCAGTACGAGATCACATTCGTTTACAAACGGCAGCATCGTTTCAACCGGTGTCGGCGGATTGGAGACCAAACCCGGCAACGCTCCCAGTTGCCGGATTTTATCGAACATTGACCGCGGATCCGGTGCCACTTCGATGTGAATGGAAAGCATATCGGCACCGGCTTTTCGGAACACGCTGAGATACGGTTCCGGGTTTTGCAGCATCAGATGGACATCGAGCAGGAGTCCGGTGGTGCGGCGGATGGCTTCGACAACCGGCACGCCGAAACTCAGATTCGGGACGAAATGTCCGTCCATAATATCGAGATGCAGAATTTCGGCACCGGCTTCTTCCAATGTACGAATATCCTGTGCAAGATGAGCGAAATCGGCAGCCAGCAGCGACGGGGCAATGAGCGGCAACGATGCTGTCAAACGGGAAATGTCCATTCCGCTATTATACACGAATCATTCTGTTTCCCGAAAGGGTATCCCCTTGCCGGAAAAAACGGAAAGGGGGGAGTTGACATTTTCCGTAAAGGGTTTATCATTCTGTGTTATGCTTTTCCGCAGATTATTTTTCCTTCCGGTTTTTTCCCTTGCCCTGTTTTTAACAGCAGCGGAAAATGTGCGGGCAGAGCAGTCCGGCTTTGACCGGCAAATTGCGGAACGGGCGAAACAGTATCAGGAAACGCTCCGGCAGCGGACAGCACAAGTCGCACCCTCCCTGAAACAAAAAGTTGAATCGCAAACCCGGCAAACCGTCAACAACGGTCTCGGAAACCTGAAAGCAGGCAGAATCTCTTTACGCGTGGCCCTGCCCCAATGGCACGCCGCACGTGAAGTAGCCCGGTTCATTGCCAAACATGTTCCCTTTTCCGGTTTTCCGAGTTCATTCGGTTTCGGCACCGGAACCGCCGCTCCGGCTTTGACCGTTCCGGCAGGACAACATCACGTCAAAAATCATTCGGCAAACGTTGCCGGCACCGCCGTCCAAAATGCTCATTCCGCCCGTCCGGTCAGTCAAACCGGCAACATTCTTGCTTATTATGTTCGGGTTGTCCGAACAGTCGTCCTGCGCAATTGAACGGCTCATTGAAAATTGATAATGAAATCAGAGAGCATCTCCGCTTACGGTTGCACTCTTTGATTTCTGATGAGCAATTTTCCACTACCCATTATCCATTATCAATTTTTACGCCGGGCAATGCTGCGTGAACCGTGTCCGTAAAAACGGTTCACAGACACATCCCGCCGCTCAAACAAAAATATGCCGTTTTCCTTTAACCCTGTTATTCAACAATGAACCGACAGAAATCCGCCTTTACACTGATTGAGTTGCTGGTAGTGATTGCCATTATCGGGATGCTCATTGCTCTGCTGCTGCCTGCTATTCAGGTTGCCCGCGAAGCGGCAAGACGTATGCAGTGCAGCAATAACATGAAGCAACTCGGCTTGGCATCGCATAATTATCACGATACACGCAACGAATTGCCCGCTGAAAGTTATTATGACGGCACGCCTTCCTATAAGGACGGCGAAGATGCAGCCGAGATTGACGAAGACCATGCAAGTTATCGGGTTCGGTTGCTCGCCTTCATTGAACAAACCGGACTTCGTGAACAAACAAGTCAGGTATCGTCAATGGAAGAATTATCCAAACTGTCCGTGCCGGTTTTTTTGTGTCCGAGCAGTACGAAGTATAACGTGGATATTGGTGATGAAAAAAGGTACGCTTCGCATTACTACGGTATTGCCGGTGCTATCGGCAGCGACCCGTCGGGCAATCCGTATCCAACCGATGATACGCGGCTGAATCAGCAGACGGCGGTGATGGGCAGCGTCATTTTAGGACCGATTGCCAATACCGGAACGATTATTATCGGCGGCGGTGTTGACTTCGGTTCAATCACGGACGGAACAACCAATACGCTGTTGTTCGGCGAAATATCTTGGACGGATTACGGAGCGCATTATAATTGGATACGCGGGACAGCAATCACTTCCCGCTATATGGTTGTCGGCGGCGGAGTACAAATTCCTTTTCCTTATACTTCGCTGGCGAGTTCCAAAGGAATGGCAGACAATTTTCCTATCAATGCTGGTAAGAAAACATCATTAGCCATTAAGTTGCTCATGAACGGAACGGAATATGATGTGCCGACAAAAGGACAATCAGCAGGACACGGCATTTCCGGTTTCGGCAGCAATCATACTGCCGGTGCGAATTTTTGTTACGCGGACGGTTCGGTACATTTCGTCCGCGAAACAACAGAACCAACGGTTTTAATGTACACCGCCACCCGGGACGGCGGCGAAAG
>JAIRPZ010000161.1 GCA_031256755.1 Planctomycetaceae bacterium | reverse complement strand
GTGACGTACTCACGTCGACTGCAAAGTCCTAAAACTCACAAATATTAGGCAATACAGGCAATTTAGGAAGGTGCTTTCACGACATTTTACAGCAAAAAACCGACTTTGCAGGTGACGTGGGGACGTACTCACGTCGCCTGCAAAGTCCTAAAACTCACAAATATTAGACAATATAGGCAATTTAGGAAGGTATTTTCACTGCCTTTTACGGCAAAAAACCGACTTTGCAGGTGACGTGGTGACGTACTCCTTTTATTTGCAAAAGGTTTACGGTAAAATCTTTTTCGGGTATTTGTCAGAAATCCGAAATGTCCTATTGCAGAGCCGTTGATTATCTCGCTTCCAAAACGCCTGTTATTGAATTGTGCAACCAGTCAGGCGGACGTGTCGCGGTTTGCCCCGAATGGAACGGCAGAGTTTTCATCAGTTCCTGCAACGGACCGGACAGCGAAAGTTTCGGCTACATTAACATTGCCGCCATTGACAAAGACGACCGCGAATTATTCGGCGGAGAAGATTTATGGACCGTTTCGCCGTCCGTCCGAAGTTTTCAAGTTCAGTCGGTCGCAGAAAATGAAATTCAATTACGGCATACTGCGCAGATTTCCGATGCCAACGGTTCACCGGTTTATGCCGCCCTTTCCCGCACCGCCGCTTTTTTGCCGCAAAAAAACATCGGCAGCATTTTCGGAGAAGCCGTCTCAAATGCGGTCGAACAAGACGAAGCGGCTTTCGTTTGTTTTTGTACGGAAAATAGGGTGCAGTCCGAAGAAACAGCGGTTTTTGCAAGCCGGTTGCAGGGCGTATACAATGCGGGAAAACACACGGCAGTTTTGTGTCCGCATTTGCCGAAAAAACCCGGCTCGCCGGATTCGGGCGTAAACTTCGGAACGGGAATGGATTCCGGTCTGGACATCGACTATCTGGGCGGATCGCCGCACGGTCGCCGCCGCCGGTTTTCCCGATCCTCACTGCTGCGGGCGGATGGAATGGGCTATTGCCGGATGACAAAACCGTATACGCCGGCGGCATTGTTCGGAGCGGTTGATTTCCGCAGCGGAACACTGACGCTTTGGGCTTACGATTTGCCGGACCCGACCGGAAATGATTTGGTACGCATCGAAAATCACCGGAAAACATCGACCGCTGTCGGGTATTGGGACCTTTCGTATGAGATCAACGTGTTTTCGGCAGCACAAAGGCGGTATCCGCCGTTTTCGGCAGTGTACCGTCAATATACGCTTCATCTCTGCGCCGGCAACAGTGTTCTTTCGCCGCTGATTTCCGGGCTGTTCAGCGTATCGCTGGAAGAAGTAACGAAAACGATGCTGCGTTAACTTGTTCACCGTTTTTATGTTATCATGCCGGTCTGCGGATTTTCGCTGTGTTGCCACTGTCGCACTATGCTGCCGGAAAATGACAACCGGTTTCAAACGGAAATGTTTCAATGGTCGGTACGCATGTCTGCCGTTGCCGTTGAAATGGTTGTTCCGGCGGTTTTGGGAATTTTACTGGATTCTTTTTGCGGCACGGTTGCGGTTTTCACGGTTGCCGGTTCTGTTCTCGGCGTATCGCTCGGATTTTGGCAACTGATTCAGATCGCCCGCCAAAAAGAGGATTCAACAGACAAGCCGTCAACGGAACGGACTTCTAATCCTGACCGTTAACTTTCGTTATTCTTCGTCGCTGCCGGAATGAACAAGATGAACCGGCGGCGGCATTTCAAACGGATCGTCTTCGTCATCGACACCTTCAAACACCGGCTTATCGGCCGGAATAAACCGGCACTCGCAGAGTCCGCGAAACCATGTTTCCTGTTTTTTGGCGAAATTCCGCGTGTTTTGTTTGATATATTCCACGGCTTGCGAATAGGTACTTTTCCCGTCAAGATAATCGAATAATTCTTTATAACCGAGTGCCTGCCGTGCCGAATCGCCGATTCCGAGTTTCCGTACTGCCAGCATTTTCACTTCATCAAGAAAACCGTCATAAATCATTCTGTCCACACGTTTATTGATTCGGGTATAGATTTCTTCGCGGGGCATTTGGAGAACATAGACGTTGCATTTTTCAGACGGAGTTCCGATTTCAAATTGTTTTTGGAATTCGCTGATCGGTTTCCCTGTTTTTTCATAGACCTCCAATGCCCGGACAATCCGTTTAACATCGTTGGGATGCAGTTTTTTGGCAGAGACGGGATCAATTTTCTGCAAGAAACCGTGCAGACGTTCCGGCGGATGTCCTTGGACTTTTTTCAGCAGGGCTTCTCTGAAATCGGGATCGGCTGCCGGACCATCGAAGATTCCCCGCAGGAGTGCTTTCAGGTAAAGCGGTGTTCCGCCGACAAACAGTACGTTTTTATTCCGCAAATGGATGGCGGCAATTTTATCGGCGGCTTCCTGAACATATCGGGCGAGCGAATAATTTTCGCTGGGGTCCATGACATCAATGAGATGATGGGGGATGCCCTGCCGTTCTTCGGGCGCAAGTTTAGCGGTACCGATATCCATTTCTTTGTAGACCGCCATGGAGTCCAGCGAAATGATTTCGGCATCAAGACGGCGGGCAAGTTTCAGACCGATCTTGCTTTTACCGGTTCCGGTTGCTCCGGTCAGATACCAGCAAGATAAGGTCAGTTTGCGGAACCGCTGTAATTCATCTTCCCATTCACCCATCAATACGAAAAATTTCTTTGCAAAACATCGCGCCGCCGATGCTATCGGAAGATTTTATCGGATGCCGAAAAGAAATGCAAGGGGGGATTCACCCGCCGGCAAGTTTTCCGCAGCGGAACAATTTTTCGTCCTTTTCGTTCTCCGCTGTTGACAATCCTCCGGTTTCGATGTATACTAGACATAGATACGTCACGTCGGCGTAGTTATTTTTTTACCCCTATGAAAAGGAGAAATACCATGCACACGAAAATTTTGACACCGGTTCACGAAATGACCGGCTGTACAGTCCAAAACGGGAAACATCTGTTCCCCGCTTCCGCCGCCGGTTTGACAACCGGAATCACCGGCACAACCCTTACAAACGTTCCCATGCGTAGTAAAATAGGCAAAAGAACGGGGGGGGGGACAATCTGATCTCGTCGGGCATCAGACCGTAGACGGTAATCCTTCTGCTGCCGTCTGCCGTCTGCAATCTGCCGTCTATTCTGCGGCATTCACGCTGGTCGAACTCTTGGTCGTAATCGCCATAATCGGCATGCTCATCGCTTTACTCTTGCCCGCCATTCAGGCAGCCCGCGAAGCCGCACGAAAAATGCAATGCTCGAACCATCAAAAGCAAGTCGCTCTTGCTTTTCACAATCACCACGATGCCAAAAATACGCTGCCGCAAGGTACAAGAGGGCATGACATGAACACATGGGCAATGTTTCTCTTTCCTTTCATCGAGCAAAATACTGCCGCGTCACAATGCGATCCCGGTATAAGTTACGGAAAGTCCCCCAATACAGAGGTTTTCAGATACTTCCGGGTTTCCGTTTTTGTCTGCCCGACTGATAACAACGGAACATTGGAATCGATTGTTGAAGATTTCCATTATTATTCTCATAACATTGTCGTTTGCATGGGGAGAGACGGCATTTATGACCTTCAGTCGGGCAGTGGCGGTTCACCCTACGTTGACCCGACGCTCGGCTGGATTGATGATGAGAGTTTTGCTCATACTTCCAAGTACCGGGCCATGTTTGCAGCGAGTTGCAGTACCAAAAAAACTGAAACGGCAGCCGTTTCTTTCGATGAGGTTACTGACGGACTTTCCAATACTGTTTGTCTGTCCGAAACAATACTCGGACGCTCGCCCGGCGGCGGTTATCCCGATTACAACGATATGCGCGGCTTGATTTGGTACGGATACACCTGTTTTTTCAATACGAATCAGGCACCGAATACATTAACTGCCGACGTGACCGGAACATTTGAAAAAACATCGCATACCAAGCATCCGCTGCAACTCATCACAAAGTCAATCACTGCGGGCGGTTATCGTTTGCGAATGTCTGCCCGGAGTTGGCACAACGGCGGTGTGAATGCAGCATTCGGCGACGGCTCTGTCCGGTTCATTCCGAATCAGATTGATCTCGAAACGTGGCGGGCTTTCGGCTCGACAAACGGCGGAGAAAGCGTGTCGCCGTAAAGAAATGGATAATGGATAATTAGTTTGCAGACGGCAGATTGCAGACCGCAGCAGAAAAGATTCTCTCTTGCTGCCGTCTGCCGTCTCTCTAATTATCCATTATCCATTCAAAGAACAACCTTTAACAATCACACACAAGCATGAGAATTTTAACAGTCATTACGCTTATTATCGTAACAATAACAATCTTTTCCGGCTGCACGTCCAATAATCCGCAGGGGCGGGTTGCCGTGCAGGGGGAAGTGACATTGGATGGCAAACCGCTGGCGGAAGGCAACATCGAATTCGCTTCGCTGCCGGGGATTTCTCCGGCAGCGGCAACGGGTGCCGTTATCAAAAACGGGACATTTTCGATACCGGCAGAATTCGGTCTGATACCGGGTCAGGAATACCTTGTGCGTTTTACGGCGCAGGAAGAAATCCCCGGAACGCGGAAAAAGACGGACGATCCGCTGATACCGGACACATTTGATGTGCGGAATCTCATCCCGCCGAAATGGGGTGCGGAATCGAAAGAAACCGTGAAAGCGACAAACGATTCGCCGAACAAATTCCGGTTCGGGTTGGCGAATGAATAAGCCGCTTGTTCTGACGGCGGACGAAACATGCCCGTCCGGCGCGGGCAGCCGCCCCTTGATTATTTCCGAAAAAACGTTATAAGTAGGGCTTGCTTGTTTCAGAGAGGAAAAAATGATTGCCAAGGAAATCAAACGCGGGGAAGTCGTTGT
>JAIRPZ010000114.1 GCA_031256755.1 Planctomycetaceae bacterium | reverse complement strand
ATAGAAAGCGGTTTCTGTACCGGAAAATGAGGCACTCAGTGTCAGACCGAACAATCCGAGAAAAACGGCAAAAACGATCATACGTACATTGTACCAAAAGTATCCGTCCATTTCGACATAACACCGCAAATGATTGAACCGATTTTACGCTTCGGTAAATGCTTGTTATCGATAAAGGTTAAATGAAATATCAATCTCTAAATTTATCAAGCCCCATTTCCGTTATCAATTCTTTGCACCGCTTGTATGCTGTTTACAAATCCGCCGGAAACGGTACAATCCTCCGGCAATTATGCGAGGCGAAACCGCTTTCAGCAATCCTTTTTCGAGTCAGCGTTATGAACGTATTCGCCATCAACGGCAGTCCCAAAGGCAACGGCAACACGGCACAAGCCCTGCATCTTTTGCTCGGCGAAGTGAGCCGTGCCGGTATCGAAACCGAACTTGTCACCATCGGCGGCAAAATGATTCACGGCTGTATCGGCTGCGGGAAATGCCGCGAGTCACAAGACCGCCGGTGCGGGGCGTTTCCGAATGATGCCGTCAACGAACTCCTGCCGAAAATGATTGCCGCCGATGCCATTGTTCTTGGTTCGCCGGTCTATTTCGCCGGAATTAACGGAACAATGAAATCATTTCTCGACCGCGTTTTTTACGTTGCCTTTGCCAACGGCGGTTTATTCCGCTTGAAATACGGAGCGGCAATTGTTGCTCTGCGGCGCGGTGGCGGAACTGCCGCTTTCGATGAACTCAACAAATATTTTCAAATCTCCGAAATGACCGCGGCAAGCGGCTGTTATTGGAGTGCCGTTCACGGGGCGTTGCCCGGCGAATTGAATCAGGATGCCGAAGGAATGAGGATTGCCAAAGTGCAGGGCCGAAACCTCGCCTATCTTCTGAAACTGGCGGAATACGGTCAATCCGCAGTTGCTCCGCCGGAAATCATCGAAAGAGTCATGACGAATTTTGTGAGGTAGCGATTCCGTACCGATTGCCGCGTCCGCAAAAAACGCCATAAAAAAGTACCGCCGGCAGTCGTTGCCTTTTCCGGTCATACGGGTACAATATCCCCTATGACCGCCTTTGAAGAATACATCGTTTCGCACCGCAGCGATTTTGAATCCCGCCTTTTTGACGTACTGAAAATCCCCAGCATCAGTGCCGATCCCGCACGCCGTGCCGATATGAAACGCACCGCCGAATGGTTCCGTCATCAATTCGCCGCCGTCGGACTGCAAACGGAAATCATTGAAACCGAAGGACATCCGCTGGTGTTTGCCGAATATGTACCGGACACGGAACCGGCACCTTCCGCTCCGACTATCTTGGTCTATGGACATTACGATGTGCAGCCGCCCGATCCGCTGGAACTGTGGCACTCCCCGCCGTTTGAACCGACCGTACGCGGCGGAAACGTCTATGCACGCGGAGCAACTGATGACAAAGGACAGTTTCTGACCCATCTTTTTGCCGTAGAGTCCTTGTTAAAAACCGGCTCTGCGGCGCAGCGGAATTTCCGGGTCAAGTTCATTGCGGAAGGCGAGGAAGAAGTCGGCAGCCAAGCCCTTGAGAAATTTCTCCGCACCCCCGAAGGACAGAAAAAACTTGCCTGCGATTGTATTTTGGTCAGCGATACCAGCCAGTTTGCGGCGGGGCAGCCGACCATTACTTACGGACTTCGCGGAATCCTTGCCGCCGAATTGTTCCTGACCGGTCCGAACCGGGATTTGCACAGCGGTACATTCGGCGGTTCCGTGTTCAATCCCGCCGTTGCCCTGACGAAAATTTTATCGCAACTGACTGATGCCGACGGCATTGTCCGAATCCCCGGTTTTTACGACGACGTTATTCCGCTGACGGATCGGGAACGGCAACAGTTCGCCGCACTGCCGTTTGATGAAAAAGAATTTCTCGCAAAAATCGGCTTGCAGACCGGTTTCGGCGAAACCGGCTATTCCCTCAATGAACGCCGCTGGGGACGGCCGACTTTCGACATTAACGGCATCACCGCCGGTTATCAGGGGGAAGGATCAAAAACGATCATTCCAAGCAAGGCATCCGCAAAGTTCACGTGCCGGCTTGTGCCGAATCAGGACCCGGTCAAAATTGCCGAATCTGTGAAAACGTTGATCGGCAAACTGGTCCCGCCCGGCATTACTTGGGAGTTATCTGTTCAGCACGGAGCCGCCGGAATGTCGCTGAACCTTGATCAAAGCCGGTTTGTTGCTCCTTTGTCGCAGGCATTGGAGACCACCTTCGGTAAAAAAACGGTGTTCATTCGGGAAGGGGGTTCGATTCCGATTGTAGCGGATTTCCACCACGTTCTGAATGCGGATGTGCTGCTTGTCGGCTGGGGGCAAGATGACGATGCACTCCATTCGCCGAATGAGAAATTTTCACTGGAAAGTTTTTACAACGGCATTCTCGCCTCGGCACGGTTTTTTCATTGTTTTTTCGGTGCGTCTGCCCATGGTTGCGGTATGTCGTAATCGTCATCGCTGATGACTTTGCCGTTTTCGTCCCATTCCATTTGTCTGCCGAAAAGACGGTTTTTCACGATGGTTTTATAACTCTTCGGATAACCGTTTGCATGCAATGTCATGATTCGTCCGTTGCCGTTCATGCGGAAATAACGGTAATCGCCGGTCGATGCAAGGGGTTTGACCACAACATTTTGCGGATCAGCCTCTTTCACATCCCCTTCAAGAAAGCCCGTCAGCGAACCTTCCGAATCGAAGACCGGATCAGCGAGTTTTGCGTTTTGACGACCGCATCTCGCCACTCTTCCTGCACCGGATATGTTCCAGATTCAAAAGATATCTTTTTAAGATTTCCTTTTTTATCTTCCAGCCATTCTTTCCATTTGAATCCCGATACATCGTACCGCTCATATTCGCGTTTTAACTCATATTCGTCATCGGGGGCATTGGATTCATAGCGTTCTTCGTATGCCAAATTCCACCTAAACCTATGGCG
>JAIRPZ010000077.1 GCA_031256755.1 Planctomycetaceae bacterium | reverse complement strand
TCTATGCGGTAATGCCGTTATGCTGATCTGCGGTGCGGGGAACCCGCCGGTTACCGGCGGATCATTTCGTCCAGCGTTGCACCGGCAGGAATCATCGGCAAAACATGCGCCTGATACGGCACCGCAACGTCCAGCAAAAACGATTGCGGCGAATCAATCATCTTCTGAATCGCCGGTACAAGTTCACTTTTCTTGGAAATCGAAAGTCCGTCCCAGCCGTACCCCTTCGCAATCGCAACATAATCGGGATACCGCGTCTCCGGTCCCGTACCGGTTCCCTTCCCGAAATACTCCGGGTGGTCAATCGGTCCCAGATAAGTATGCGCCCGGTTCGACTTGTGAAACCGGTCTTCCCACTGCACCACCATTCCCAAATGCTGATTGTTCAGCAGCAGCACCTTCATCACAATTTTTTCACAGAAACACGTTGCCATTTCCTGAATGTTCATTTGAAAACTGCCGTCGCCGTCAATGTCGATCACTAACTTATCAGGATGAGCCGCTTTCGCACCGATGGCAGCAGGCAAACCAAAGCCCATCGTTCCCAATCCGGCACTCGACAGCCACGTTCTCGGTTTTTCAAACCGATAGAACTGCGTCGTCCACATTTGATGCTGCCCCACACCGGTCGCAATAATCATTTCCCGATCTTTTGTTGCTTTCCATAATTCGTCAATGGTCATCGGTGCGGTGATATGCGGCGAATCAGGATCATACGTCATCGGCATTTCTTTTTTCCATTGATCGATTTTCCGGTGCCATTGTTCAATGTCGGCCGCCGGTTTGTACGAAATCAGCCGTTTTAACAATCCCTGCAAAAGAGAACGTATGTCGGCAACAACGGCAATACCGGCTTCTTTGATTTTATTAATTTCGGATGCGTCAATATCCGCATGCACAATGGCGGCATTCTTCGCAAATTCCGAAACCTTGCCGGTGACCCGGTCATCAAAGCGGACACCGAAAGCAAGCAGCAGATCACTTTCATGAACGGCGTGATTGGCATAAGCCGTTCCGTGCATGCCCAACATTCCCAGTGCGAGCGGATGAGTCCGTGGAAATGCCGACAGACCGTTCATCGTTGCGGTGACGGGAATTTGCAGTTTTTCAGCGAAATGCCGCAATTCTCCGGCGGCTTCCGCAGCAATGATACCGCCGCCGGCATAGATGACCGGTGCCTTCGATTTCTGAATGAGTGCCGCGATTTTATCCAAAACGTCTTCAGCAGGTTTCGGCATTGCAGCCGTATAACCCGGCAAGTCCATCGGAACGTCAAAGTCGGGAATGCACTGCGCCGTCTGAATGTTGCTCGGAATATCAATCAGCACCGGTCCCGGTCTTCCGGTCGCAGCAATGTGAACGGCTTCTTTGACAATCCGTGCAATGTCGTTCACATCCGTGACGAGATAATGATGTTTCGTGATGCTCCGGCACATTTCCACAATGGGGGCTTCCTGAAATGCATCGCTGCCGATGTTATTGGTGCCGACCTGACCGGTGATGAAAAGCATCGGGACGCTGTCCAGTTTTGCATCGGCAATGGTGGTGATCAGATTGGTTGCGCCGGGACCGCTGGTTGCGGTACACACGCCGATTTTTCCGGTGGAGCGGGCATAACCGTGTGCGGCAAAACCGCCGCCCTGTTCGTGACGGGGCAGGATCACGCGGATTTTGTCCCGGAACCGTGTCATCGCCTGATGAATCGGAATAATTCGGCCGCCGGGGTACGCAAAAATTGTCGTAACTCCTGCATTAACAAGTGTTTGAATGAGAATATCGGCACCGCTCATTTGAACAGGAGACGGCGGTATTTTTTCTGACTGACGTGTGTGTTTCGGCATCAATTTAACTTTGAAAACGTTTCGGATACTGTTATCGGCAGACGGACATTATACAGGAGTGAACGGTCTTTTTTCAAGAGGAAGATTTTGCATGTTCTATGCGGCAGATTTTCACAAGAGCCGTTTCACCCGCTCGCTGCGTCCATAGTACACTATGAAACAAAAATTGTCTGCCGCAGAAAACCGCTGTTTCCGAAAAAACTTGCCGGCAGTGCGGACAGAGCAAGTTTCGCCGCTCGTTTCCCCCCTCTTGTAAAACGGGCGAAACCTGTTAGAATACACAGAGGTTGAATGAGTGTTTTTCTAACTGGCCCCGTCGTCTAGCGGTTAGGACACGGCCCTTTCAAGGCCGCGGCACGGGTTCGATTCCCGTCGGGGTCATGTTTTTTATTGAGAAATCCTCCATTTTCAAGGACTGAACCGGTAAATTTAATGTCCGCGTTTCTTTACAGTACCTTTCTTGACCTTCACAGCCGGTTTGTCTGCCTTCTTCCGCTTAACCAAACGAAAGTCGATTTGCCGGGAATCAATATCCGCACATACCGTCTCGATCAGCAGCCGGTCGCCGATCCGCAGCGTGTTCCCTTCACGCTGTCCCATTAAAATCTTCGCACTTTGCTCAAACCGATACACATCGTCCGTCAAACCCTCAATCCGAATCAACCCCTCTGCCGGTATTTGCACCCCCCGGACAAACACGCCGAAATGCTCCACCGACGTTACGACGGCTTCCATCGGTTCGCCGATGTGCCGGCTCATGTAACCGATCAACTTTAATTTAATCAATTCCCGCTCCGCTTCTTCCGCCCGCTGTTCCCTGTCGCTGCAATGTTCGCCAAGCAAAGTCAGAGCCGGAACCGTTTCTAACGAAGGGCTGATTTCTCCCGTTTCGGACTTGCTGCCTTCGCCGTCTAATATCGCCGCTATCAGCCGGTGTACCGTTAAGTCGGGATAGCGGCGGATCGGCGAAGTAAAATGGCCATAACATTGCGAAGCCAGCGCATAGTGTCCCTCGGTGTCCGGCGAATAAACCGCCTTCTGCATCGATCGGAGAAGCGAAACATTCACCGCATATTCCTGCGGAGTTCCCCGCACCGAATTCAAAAGACGCTGAATGGCAAACCGGTCTTGATACAAGTCCTCGGCTTTCAAATCGGCAAGTTCCAACGACCGGACAAAATCGGTAAACGTCTGCAATTTCCGCACGGTCGGACCTTTGTGAATCCGCCGGAGAAATGCAAAATGCTTGCCTTCGAGAACTTCCGCAACGGCTTCGTTTGCCGCCAGCATACATTCTTCGATCACCCGGTTGGAGTCATAATAAGGATAGATATGCGCTCCGGCAACCGAACCGTCTTCATCAAGATCAATTTTCGTTTCAGGAATATCCATTTCCAGCGATCCTCGCTCAAACCGCCGTTTTCGTAACGTTTTCATTAACTCATGCAGATCATGGAGCAACTGCCGGACTTCCGGTTTCCATTTCGATGCGTATTTTTCAGGATGGTCGAAGAAGTCCTGCACTTCGGCGTAATGAAACCGCTGCTTGCTTTTGACAACGGATCGGCAAATACCGGTGTGCTGCCGGACACCGTCCGGCGTGAATTCAATGAATACCGATTGGGCAAACCGAATTTTGTCCGGCTGCAAAGAAGCAATGGCATTCGCCAACACTTCCGGCAGCATCGGAATCACTCTGTCCGGCAGATAAACACTCGTTGCCCTGTTGACCGCTTCTTTATCGATTGCCGAATTTTTTGTAACAAAATAAGAGACATCCGCAATATGAACTCCGAGTTCCCAGTGACCGTTGTCCAGTTTCGTCAGCGAAACGGCATCGTCAAAATCTTTCGCATCGACCGGATCGCAAGTGATGATCAACTCGTCTGTCAAATCAAGCCGGTTCATTTGCTTCAACTTTTTCTTTTGTGCAGCCGTTAAACAGCATGTTAACGCCGCTCCGCTCTTGCTGTTTTTACTGCGGTCATCTTCTTCCGGGAAAAGTTTGAAGAATTTTTTGACCTGATCGGCGGCTTCGCGGAGAACATTTTCGGGAAAGTGATCCGGCAGATCAAATTGACGCAGAATGAGCAGTGTGTCCACTCCCGGAATACCATGCGGACCAAGCACTTCGACAATGACTGCTTCGCCGTCGGTGTAAGCAGTCGGATAATTGACCATTTCGATCACGATTTTATCGCCGGCGCGGGCGGAACTTGCCGAAGCATCGCCGAGCGGAATCGTCCGTTTGTAGATCGAACCGTCAATCCGCACATAACCCCAGCCGTTTTCGATTTCGTAAGTACCCACAAACCGGTTCGATGCCCGTTCAATGATTTCGACCACACGTCCGCGGGGACCGCGGTCGTCAACAAAGGGCTTGTGCCGTTTTGCTTTTGAACCGCTCCGGTCACTTCCGGCGTTTTTTCCGTGACCCGCTTTTGATTTTTTCCCCATAATCTGAACGGCAACAATATCGCCGGAAGCGGCATCTTTCGTCCAAAAGGCAGGAATAAAAATATCCGTACCGGGTTCATCGCCTTCGGTTGTTTTGGGACGGACAAAACCGATACCGGACGGTCGCCGCTGAAACTTGCCGGTGATCAATGACGAGGAGAATGACGAAGAGGAAGGCGAAGTATAACGGCCGGAGTTCAGTTCCGGCGTTGTATTGATCTTCTCTTTCCTTTTCCGTTTTTCTTGTTCGGCTTTCCCTGTGCCGACAGTATTCGGCAAAACAAAATGGGACTGCCCGTAGATGATTTCCCCATTTGCCGCCATTTCTCTGATGAGACGTTTGAACGCTCTGGAGTCGCCGGAAGAAATATGGAGTATTTGCAGCAGATGTTTCGGCTTTTGCGGCTTATAATCCGGCTGGATAAGGAGATTCAAAATGCCGTTTCGGACGGCGCAGAGGTCAAAGGGCATTGAGCAGGGTATCGGGTCGAAAATGACCACAACGGGATACAAACCGCTGCATGATACCGTTATTTACGTGAAAAACAAGAGGAGCGGCGGGCAGTCCTTGCCGGACAGACAGAAAGAGACGGCAGACAGCAGTTTGCAGACAGCAGCAGAAAAGATTCTTTCTTGCTGCCGTCTGCCGTCTTCTCCCCTGCCCGTCCGGTAAGAACCGGCAATTCTTACTTTTTCCGTCTCCGTAATGCCGTAAGACCGGCCAAACCCAATCCGAAAATGGCCAGCGTTGCCGGTTCCGGCGTTGCTGCCGCCACCGCCGCAGAACGACGCGGGTCAGTCGAAGCATCTCCGAATTTGAGACGGAGTCCATTCCAGTCCCCGCTAAAGACACCCGTTAAATCGTTCAACGTCACCGTCCAACCGTTTGCTGTTTGGATGACATCCAAATAGCCGAGGTCAATATCATTAACTCCCTGATATTGCGTGACATGCATCCATGTTGCGCCACCGTCTAAAGCATTGGCAACGAGCCAACTGAAAGCCGCCTCATTTATATTGCGTTTGAGCACGTCGCTTCCCTTGACACTATTTGCTACTTCATTCGTCGCGGTCTTGGTCTGTCCACCCACGACATATGTCGTTTGAAAACTAAGCGGATCCTGGTTTCTAGAATCATAGGTTAAAGAAATCTTCGAGGTCGTGGCATTTAGTTGGGCATCACCTCCGTAATTATGCCAACCGTAACCGATCACTTCGCCTTGGTACTGTCCCGTTCCTGCTGCCGGATATATTCCGTCCGGCAGATACTCCTTGATGTTGACGTGTTTGCCTGTCTCGCTGTCGTTGGTGTAAAAGTAGACGTACCCCTTCTCATTTCCCCCGGCATAACCGTAAAGTTGGATTTCCATTATCGGCGAAGCGAGATCTGCCACCGCAACGTTAGCCGCAGCGAGAGAAATGAGCATCGCAGCGATAAACTGTACCCCCCCCCCATAATTTGCCCATTCTAACACAAGTTGTTCTCATTGTCCTGTATTCTTTCTCCGAAATCATCGGAATAAGTGTGAGAGCATGAATGACCCGGCAACGCGCCGGAAAAACATGCTCTGTTTTACCGCCTTCAAATTTAGCAACTCTTGTGCCATCTCAAATAAAAAATAAAGTATTTTTGTAACACTTTATTTTATCATTAGTTATAGAAATGTGCAAAATGATACACATTTACCGGTTGCATAAAATAATGCAGTAAAATAATACAGTTCGGCAAAAAGTGTATCATTTTTATACACTACATTCAGGCATTGCGGAAAAGCCATTTTTGATATTTGCAGAAAACAGCGGACTAATTCTGCGAGAACAACTCTAACCCCGCAACGGCGGCTTCACGCAGCACCTTTTGCTGTGTTTCTTTCTGATGCGGGTGCTGTTCCCAGCGTTCCTTCGGCGTGTTTTCTTCCGCATCGCTGACATCCGTGATTTCATCCGTGATTTTTTCCGCCAGTAAAAGATGTTTCAACGCTTCTTCATGTTCCCAGTTTTTGGGAATATACGCTTCCAAATGGAGCAATTCCGCCGGATTGTCCTGAAAATGCTTGATTGACCGCAGAAAATCACCGAGAATCGTTTGCTGTTCGTAATGCGGTTTTGCCAACTGATCCGGGATCAGCGGCACAATCGACACCGACCATGTCATCGGTTCTTCCTGCCCGTACATTGATCGGAGTTCACTCAACAAATCGGCGGCAAGGTTGCCTTTCCGAAGGTTAAACATCAGTTGTCCCGGCGGCACATCAATCAGCCAGTTAATCAGCAAATCCTCCGTTTTTTGCTGTTCCCGGTAATTTTTGATCCTCTGCCGGAGTTCGTCCGCTAGTTTACCGGCATCATCCGCCGCATCCAGCACCACGCGGTCATTCACCCAGCGGATCGGCGAAGTGGAAAAAGGAGTGAGCAGCGGTTCGTCGGCAAGTTGTCCCGATTCATCCAGCGGGATTTCGACCAGTGTTGCGCCGTAAAGTCCGGTATCGTGCGGACTTCGGGCAAGCACGGCACCGGGATAGTGAACGATATACGGTTTCGGCGAATGACTGTCTGCCGTTTGCCGCCTGCCGTCTAGACCCCGTTCTTCGCTTCGCGTTCCCCGCTCGGCGGCTTTGCCGTGAAACGTATGCCGTTTGGCGGAACCGCCCATTGCCCAATAGTCAATGGACCGCTGGGCAAGTGTTTCCGGTTCGACTTCGCCGTTGGCAACGGCAATGGTGTAAAGCCCTCCCGATTCGAGCGGAAATTCCGAAACCCGAATCCGCTTGCGGTGCTGATTCCGGCTCATTCCGGCAATCTTGGCAACCGGAGACGATTCCGCACCGGCTTTCCGGTGAAAATAATACTCCTGAATGGAATTACCGGGGAAATGATGAACATTTTCCGGCAGAGGAAATGCCGTTGACCAATCGTCGGGGGAGTCGAATTCGCCGCCTGCCCAATAAACGGCAATACCCGCTTTTTTCAGGCGTTCAAATTGTTCGAGAAGAAAGAGCAGCACGCCGGGCGGCGATACATTGGCATTAAGAACATTGCCGCTTAACAAAAGAAAGTCAATTTCTTCATCAATGCAGTATTGAAAAAGCCGGGCAGCCGCACGCCGGGAAATGTCCAGCATCCGCTGTTCCCAATGTGCCGGTGCTTCGGTTACGCCTTCGATAGTTCGCTCCAAATGGAGATCGGATGCGTGAACAAACCGAAGCGGCAGGATTTGCTGAATCTGAATATCGCCGGAAACTGTACTCATTGCCTTATCGGAATATCTTGCCGATTTTGCCCAAATTATAAAGCATTTTGCCTTGTCAATCAACAGACAGGGAAAAATTTCTTAAAAGAACTCCTTTTTTCTTTCCTTCCTGTAAAAAATTCCTGCCCATTCTGAAAATCCTGTCCAAATTTTTTTTGGACAGGATAAAACAGGTGTTTTTATAAAAAGACCGCCCGTGCGGAACGGCTTACCGCAGTTCTCTAGTTTTGTATCTAATTTTCAATGATGACTCCCGCTCGTGCTTTTCGGCACAAGAACAGGGCGAAAACCGATGTCGGAAGCGGAATGCTGCTCTCCCCAAGAAGACCGCGATGCCGAGCGGCATTTCTCCGCATAGTCACTATAACTGCCGCCGCGGACAACTCGGTGTTTGTTCCAGTCAGGAATCGTATTAAACGGCATATTGGGTTTCATCTCGCTGTAAGCATCCTTCGCATACCAATCCTTGCACCACTCCTTCACATTTCCATGCATATCGTACAAACCCCACTTATTCGGCGGAGAAAAACGGACTTCTTTGCGTCCGTCTCTATCTTTCACTCGAACATTGGCTTTCGCTTTGTCCGCAATACCGAAAGCCCCTGTACTCCCCGCCCGGCAAGCATATTCCCACTGCTGTTCCGTCGGAAACGCAAATTCATAACCCGCAACCTCTTTGTCTCCTTCCGGCAAATTTTCCCATTTTTCCGGTTCGTCCTGCACCTTGCCGGACAACTTCCATTCCATCTTCCCCGCCGCTTTACGTTCATTCAATTTTGTAATGAATTTCTCACAATCTTTCCACGAGATATTGACCATAGGAAATTTTGATTGCGGACCAACGTCCCACTCCGGTTTGGAGTCAGGTTCGTCTTTCATGACGATATGCCAGAACTCCTCGGTGACTTCGGTTTCCAATATCCAGAAACCTGCAAGGGTAATTTCATGCGGCGGCGGCGTTTCGTCAGGTTGGTGTCCCTCTTCGTTTTCGGGGCTTCCCATCGTAAACCGACCGGGCGGACACCAACGGAAAACATATTCGACCGGATCGCCCCCTTCCGAAATTGTCAAAGAAATCCGTGATTCTTTTTTGTAGAACGCAATATCCGGCAGCGGTTCATTATTTGCCGGAATGATTGCCGCAGATTCCTGTCCCTTTTCCGTTGCCGGTTCTTCATACACCGGCGGTTCCGTATTCTCCGCCGGTATTGCCGGTTCAACGGCTGGTTCCGGCTGTTCCTCCGTGACCTGTTCACCGGTGTTCACCGGTTCTGTATGCTCCGCCGGTGCGGCCGGTTTCATCACAGGTTCCTGCGGTTCTTCGGTTATCGGTGCCGCCGGTTCCTGCGTTTTCGCCGCTGCCGGTTGAACAGGTTCCGGCTGCGGCTGTTCCTGCTCTTGTTCTTGTTTCACGCCTATGCCTGCAATTTCCCCGTTTTTTTGAGGATGCTGCAATAAATCCTGATAAAAAAGTCCGCAAACAGCACCGCCGATGAGCAAACAAAGTATGCTGCCCCCTAACAAATATCGGCCGGCAGTATTTCGTTTATCCGTTTTTTTCACGCCGGCAGCAATGACGGGTGACGCAGGTGTTGACTCCGCCGGTTTCACAGGCGAAATTTTCACTTTTGACGTGCTTTTCAAGCCCTGTTCAAGACATTCAACCAGTTCCAAGCATGTGCTGTACCGGTCATACGGGTCTTTTGCCATTCCCCGCTGCAACACCGCATCCACGTCGCCCGGCACACCTTGTATCGGCAGCGGTGTTGCCGCAGTATCCTGCAACACCGGAAGACGGTTGGCCAAAAGTTCATAAGCAATGACGGAAAGCGCATAAATATCCGACGGCGCACTTGCCGCACCGCCGTCACATTCTTCCGGCGATTGATACGCATTCGTGAAAAGAATATCTTTTTTCCGGTTTGTCAAAACGGAGAAATTGGCAACATAAACCTCATCATCTAAACCGGTAAAAATATTTTTCGGACGCAAATTGCCGTGAAAAATACCGGCACGATGAGCATAATCCAAAGCAGACGCAATATCTGTTACAATTTTTACCGCTTTACTGTGGGCAAGTTTTCCCCGCAATTTCAGGGTGTCCTTCCGAAAGACATCAAGCGTTTTGCCGCTGATATGTTTTCGGACAATAAAGAAACCATGTTCGGGATCGTAAAATGAACCGTGAACGGGGGCAATGCGGGGATGATCTAACGCTTCCAGTTGTCTTGCCGCCTGCCGGACGGGTTCAAGAGCAACGGTATTTTGCCGGATGTTGAGCGGCAGTATTTGCACAACCACTCTCCGGCTTGCTTTCAGATCGCTGGCAAGCCAATAATCGCCGGCATCATCGGCATACATTTTTTGGTCGAGCCGGTATGCACCGCAAAGCGAAACACCGGCACTCAAAGTAACACCGATGACCGAACCCGCTGCGGCTGTCCCCGGCGGCGTGAAACGCGGTTTCTCCGGTTTCGGTTCTGCCGCATCGCGGATCGAGTAAATATCGGAAGAATTCGCACTGCCATTCATAGTTCTTTTCTTTCTGCTTTTTTCTGCCCGAACAGAAGACGCATGCCGTTTCCTTCGGCGAGATCAGCCGCAGAAGTTAAGGAGAAAACGGCTTCTGCGGATCATACACAATTTTCCGCAGCAAGTCCAGAACCCGCTTGATATACAAGTCGTCAATGATCGCCGGATGACCGGTAAACGGGTAGTTCTGTATTTTCAGGATAGACGCTTGTAAATCCTTCGGCGAATGATACTTGCGGGCATCAACAACTGCCGTAAACGTTTCGTCAGAGCGTATCCGGTTCGGTTCGCCGGCAGGATATGCACCGATCAGCAGCAGATAATCCGTATCCAACGTTTTTTTGGCGAGATCGATCATTTTTTCGGGAGAAACCGGAGTTGCCGGCGGAACAACGATGCCGCCGATAAACACGTCTTGTGATTCTTTCGATTGGGCAAGCGACTGCGACAGTAATCCCCGTGTACCGGCTTCGGCAGCGGCAATGGTTTTGCCTTTCGTTTTCAGCATCCGGCAGACCACGTCCGGCAAAGTATCGGTTCCTTCGCCGAAAATAAGACCGCCGAGCGCATCGTAAATCAGTTTTGCAGTCGGTTCAATCATCCGGTCACATTCCGCTTCAGTCGGTGCTTCAGCGGCAATCCGCAGCGTAATGGTTCCGCCGGTTGCGGTAATACCGACTTTGGGAACATGTTTTCGGTTGACAATGTCCGGCAATTTCGCTTCGACCTGACTTTCTCCCAAGCCGAAAGAATGAATGGCACGAAACTTGATTACCTGCTTTCGCCCGTTGACCGATTCGATCATTTTGCCGGCAAGATTCCGCCCGCTGCCGTTCCACATTTCTTTGAGTTCGGCTGGTACGCCGGGAAATGCCAAAAGGCGGACGGTGTGCGGTGAACGTTTCACCGTAAAATCAATGCCGGGTGCGGTGCCGTTGGGATTGCGGATCGGCAACGCCCCTTCCGGCAGATAGGACTGAACATTATTGGCTGCCGGCATTGTCCAGCCGCGGCGTTTGAATAAATCCTCTATTTGCCGCAGCGATTCTTCATTTTTGACGAGCGGTACACCGGCGGCATCGGCAAATGCCTGACGGGTCAGATCATCGGCCGTCGGACCGAGACCGCCTGTCCAAATAATCAAATCGGCACGGCTCATGGCAATCCGCAGCACTTCGACCATAGCGTTGAGATCGTCTCCGACTGCCGTATGCCAGAGCGTTGACACGCCGAGATCGGCAAGTTCAAGAGAAAGATACTGCGAGTTGGTGTCAAGCACTTTTCCGCTGGTGATTTCATCGCCGTTGGCAATGATTTCTGCACATAATGTTTTCGGCATAGACCTCCCGTTTGACTTATCGTTAGAATCCGCTATAATTGATTTTGTACATTATACTGTATAATCCGCGTGAATATCGCTCCTGTTGCTCCTGAATTTTACCTGAAGAATTTTAACTGAAATTTCATTTTAACAATGCAGTACCGCACTTTCGGTTCCGGTCAATCCGGCAAAAATCAACGCAAAGTTTCCGTTCTCGGCTTCGGCTGTATGCGGCTGCCCACCGACAACGGTAAAATGGACGGCGTTATCAATGAAAAAGAAGCCGCCCGAATTGTCCGCTACGGCATTGACCGCGGCATCAATTACATTGACACGGCGAAGGTCTATCTCGGCGGGCAGTGCGAAGCCGTTCTCGGACGCATTCTGCAAGACGGCTACCGCGAAAAGGTCTCTATTGCAACCAAACTGCCTACGTGGGAAATCGGTTCCGTCAAGGATGCCGACCGGATATTCAGCGAACAACTCCGCGATCTGAAAACGGACAAAATCGACATGTACCTGATTCACAATTTGCAGCGGAGTTTTCACGATATTCTTCTGAAAAACAAACTTGCCGACTGGGCTTGGAAAAAGAAGGAAAAAGGATTCATCGACTACGTCGGTTTTTCGTTTCATGACGATTTCCATTATCTCAAAGAGGTGGTTGATTCTTTTGACCGCTGGGAGTTTTGCCAGTTGCAGTACAATTACGCCGGTGAAAATGCGCAAGCCGGCACGAAAGGTGTGACATTCGCTGCCGAAAAGAACTTATCGCTGGTGATTATGGAACCGCTGCTTGGCGGGGCGTTGGCCACTCCGACCGGCAAAATGGGGCGGCTTTTCGCAAGCAAGGAAGGAAAAAAGTTTCAGCCGGCGGATTTGGCACTGCGCTGGCTTTGGAACCGGAAGGAAGTGACCGTTGTGTTGAGCGGAATGTCCGGTTTTGATCAGGTGAAACAGAACATTGACTCGGCGGAAAAGGGCCTTGCCGGCGGTTTGACGGAAGAGGAAACGGCTTTTGTGAAACAGTTGCAGCAGGCGTATGACGAGTCGATGCCGATTAAATGTACAAAATGTGAATACTGTAAAAAGGACTGCCCTGCCGGTGTCGATATTCCGCTGAATTTTGATTACTACAATAACCACATGGCTTCGGCGGAGATCAATCAGCAAAAGAAGGCGGAGGTTTTTCTTGCGCCGATTTTGTACAAGGCGATGAAGCCGGAACAGCGGGCGGATCGCTGTGCGGACTGCGGCAACTGTGAAACGCTTTGTCCGCAGCACCTGCCGATTCGCAAACTGCTCGCCGATGTGCATCGGGTTTTGAACGGGTAAGAGTTCCAACGCTGATGATGAAAGAATGTCTGAATTGACTGAAGTGATATTATTTACGGACGGTGCCTGCAAAGGAAATCCGGGACCCGGCGGCTGGGCGTTTTTGCTTCGGCATCGGAAAAGCGGCAGGGAAATGGAACGTTTCGGCGGCGAGGCGGAGACCACGAATAACCGGATGGAAATGACTGCCGTCATTGAAGGATTAAAGGCACTGACCAAACCGGCGGATGTTGAGATTGTCAGCGATTCCAAATATGTTTTGCAGGGAATCGGGGAGTGGATGCCGAAATGGAAGAGCAACGGCTGGCGGCGGAAAGAGGGGAGCAAATGGGCGACGGTCAAAAATGTTGAACTTTGGCAGGAACTTGACCGTTTGGCTTCGCTGCACCGGTTGCGATTCCGCTACATACCGGGTCATTCCGGGCATCCTGAAAATGAACGCTGCGACACGCTTGCCAGCGAATTTGCCAGCGGACTGGTACGGAAAAAACACGAAAGAAAACCGGCGGCGGAATGAATCCGCAGCGGTTGACCGTGTTTTTGTACGATTGATCTTTTTCCGTTATAATACTGCCTGTGAAAAGCAAAATTCCCGCCAGTATCCTCGAAGGGCTGAACGAACCGCAGCGGAAAGCCGTGCAGCACGTCGACGGCCCGCTGCTCGTTCTTGCCGGTCCCGGCAGCGGTAAAACAAGAGTCGTAACCCGCCGTATCGCTGCCCTGCTCCATCAGGGAATCGGTGCCGCCCAAATTGCCGCACTGACATTCACCAACAAAGCCGCCGATGAAATGAAAAAACGGCTCGAATTGCTCGCACCGGAAAAATATGTCTGGATCGGCACCTTTCACAAATTCTGTGCGTACCTTCTGCGCCGCTATATTTCACTTGCCGGTTTACAGGAAAATTTCTCGATTTACGATACCGATGAAAGTTTAACCGTTTTCAAATCCGTTGCTGCTCAAAAACCGCTGCCGCCCGGCATCACACCGCAGCGGATCGCCGCCGCCGTCAGTTGGGCAAAAAACCAACTTGTCCTGCCGGAGGACTACACAGCACGCGAGGGAAGTTTGCTCGGTTCCGCCGTCAAAGAATTTTATCCCGCTTATCAAAACGAACTCCGCCGCGCCAATGCCGTCGACTTTGACGACTTATTGCTCCACATAGCCGTTCTTCTCCAAAATAATCCCGAAGTCCGGCAGATTCTTGATAACCGTTTCCGCTACATTCTTGTTGATGAATATCAGGACACCAATACCGTACAGTATGTCATTGCGAAAGCATTGTCGATGGATCACCGGAATCTTGCCGTAACGGGCGACCCGGATCAGTCCATTTACGGCTGGCGGGGGGCCAATATCAAAAACATTCTCGACTTTGAAAAGGATTTTCCCGATGCGGCGGTGGTCCGGCTTGAAGAAAATTACCGGAGTACGCCGCAGATTCTCGCCGCTGCCGACTCGCTCATTGCTCATAACATTTACCGGAAAGAAAAGATTCTTGTTACAAATAATTCGGACGGCATGCCGGTTCGTCTTGTGAAATGTACCGATCAGCGTGCCGAAGCGGAATACATTGCCGAGGAAATCAGCAGGGAACTGCAAAGCGGCCGACGGAAGCCGGGCGACTATGCCGTTTTCTACCGGATGAATGCGCTGTCCCGGAATTTTGAACACGCGTTCCGAAGCCGGAAAATACCGTTCCAACTGATACGCGGTCTCGAATTTTTTAACCGGAAAGAAGTGAAAGATGTGCTGGCGTATCTTCGGGTCATCTTCAATCCGGCGGATACAGTGTCGCTGATGCGGATTATCAACGAGCCGGTGCGGGGTATCGGGAAAACAACGATGGTCAAACTGGCATCGCATGCTTCGAACATCGGCGTTCCGACAATGGAAGTCATGCGCAATATCAGCAATTTTTCCGGTATTGCGGCGAAAACGAAAAAGGCGGTGATGCAGTTTGTCCAAATGATTGACCGCTTATCCGCATTGTCGGCGCAGGAATATCCGGTGGCATCGCTGATCGAAACGGTTTTGCGGGAATCGAATTACCGGAATCAATTTGCTCATTCCGAATCGGAAGAGGATTTGGAACGTCTGGCGAACATTGAAGAACTGTTAACGGTGGCTCACGAATTCGATGAAGACACAAAGAATACGGGACATTCCTCTGCGGGTCATTTGCTGCCGGACAATATGTCTCCGCTTGAAGAATTTTTAGAGCAGGCCGCATTGGTGAGTGACGTTGATGCATGGGACAAAGAGCAGGAGCGGGTTTCTCTGATGACGCTGCATGCGGCGAAGGGACTGGAATTTCCGGTGGTATACATTACGGCGATTGAAGAAGGGATTTTGCCGCACGAGCGGTCGCAGGCGGATGAGATGCAGTTGGAAGAGGAGCGGCGGCTGTTTTTTGTCGGCATAACCCGTGCAGAAGAGGAATTGCGGTTGAGCCGGGTTGAGCGGCGGGACTTTCGGGGATCGTATTCGGTCTCGGCAATTTTCAGCCGTTTTTTAACAGAATTGCCGAATGACGGTCATGTAGTGAAATATGATTCGCCGGATGATTTTTTGAACGGCGAGGACTACGGCGGCAGTGTCCGGCTGGTGCGGGAAAAAACGGCGGAATATGATTATGCAGATTGCGGAGATGCCGCCGTTGACATTGACTATCATGATGTTGACGATGATGAAGAGTTTGTCCGGCAAAAAGAGAAAAAACGTAAAAACGAAAAGCAGCGATCTTCTGTGAAAACCGGTTTGTCCATTATGACCGGCAGCGAATTATTGAAACGGAAAAGATTGTGAATACTGCTGCGGCGGAATGCTGCTGCGGCGAAGTTGCCGCAGCCGGCTTATCCCTGCACTCTCAACCGGACAACCTTTTCCAGCACCGCAGGCGAGTTTTCAAGGGCTTGGATCGCTTTCAGCAAATCTCCTTCACGCGTCTCGTGTGTCGTCAAAATCAGCACCGCCGGTTCACCGCCGTTCTTTGTTTCCGGTTCGTGCTGAATCATTGATGCTATCGAAATGCCGAGTTTGCTCAGCACACCGGAGATTTCGTGCATCATACCCGGCTGATCCTTTACGTTCAGACGCAAATATGATTTGCCGAAAAACTCCTGCGGACTTTTGACGGCTGCCGATTGCCGTCCGCTGTCTGCCGTTTCTTTTCCCCAAAGGTTCAACGCCTTAAATGTAATGGCAGTCCGGCCGAGTACCGTGTCGATCACATCGCCGACCACTGCGGATGCTGTCGGCAACTGACCGGCACCGAGACCTTGAAAAAAGACCGGTCCGACCGAATCGCCGACAATCCGAAGGGCATTGAACGCATCTTTGACCCGCGCCAGCGGATTGTCCGCTTTGACCAATGTCGGCGAAACGTGCAGTTCCAATCCGCCGTTGCTTCGCACTGCCGCGGCAATGAGTTTGATCCGGTAGCCCAATTCTTTTGCGTAACGAAAATCAATCGCATCGACCGATTCAATGCCGATTCGGGAAATATCTTTCCAGTTCACAGCAACACCGAAACCGAGTTGCGCCAGGATCGTCAATTTCTGCACCGCATCGGTTCCGTCCACATCCATTGCCGGATCGGCTTCGGCATAACCGAGTTGCTGTGCTTGTTTCACCGCTTCCTGATAAGATGTTTGACCGCTTTCCATCTGCGATAAAATGTAATTGCTCGTGCCGTTGACGATAGCGTTGATCGATTGCAGCGTGTTCGCCTGCAAAGCGGTTGAAAGGGCGTTGAGAATCGGAATTCCGCCGCAGACCGCCGCTTCAAACGCAATCGTCCGTCCATGTTTTCGGGCGGTTTCAAAGAGTTCCGCACCGTGCGAAGCAAGGAGTGCTTTGTTTGCTGTTACAATATCTTTACCGCTTTCGAGTAAACGTAACACAAATGTCCGGGCTGGTTCGAGACCGCCGATTAACTCGACAGCAATGCTGATAGCCGGATCGTTTATAACGGATTCGATGCCGGCAGTGAGAATGTTTTCCGGTACGGAAATATCGCGCGGAGTTCGGATGTCTTTATCGCAAATTCTGGCAAGTTCGACATTTCTTCCGGCGGCTTGGGCGATGCGGGCGGCATTGTTTAATAAAATTTTGGCAACACCGGTTCCGATGGTTCCGAAACCGAGCAGGGCGATTTTAACAGGAGCAGACAAGGCAGTTTTTGTGAAATTGATAAAGCGGCGGTATCGTCCGCAAGAATCGGTATTATACCCGAACCGCTGCCGTTTGAGAACCCCGCTGT
This sequence comes from Planctomycetaceae bacterium, assembly GCA_031256755.1. GTDB lineage: Bacteria > Planctomycetota > Planctomycetia > Pirellulales > Thermoguttaceae > WRKP01. The sequence continues at coordinate 5,907 of JAIRPZ010000077.1, read as the reverse complement.
TTTTACTCATACCGGATATTGCCGGAAAACCCGGCAACTCGCTGCCTGTGATCTTAATATAAACAATTCTCTTGACAATCCGCCGTTTTTTTTGACAATGTTCCGGCATGACAAGTATCACCTACAAAGATTCCGGTGTGGATTTGGACATTTACGCCGAAAGTATGTCCCGGCTGCCGAAAATCGTTCACCGAACCTTTTCCGACCGGGTTCTCAAACTGGACGGCGGATTTGCCGGACTTTTCGCCCTCAATTCAGAACGGCAAAAATATACCGATCCCGTTCTGATCAGTTGTACCGACGGTGTCGGCACCAAACTGAAAATCGCTTGTCAGACCAAACGGCATGACACGGTCGGTATTGATCTCGTTGCCATGTGTGTTAACGATGCGGTCTGCTGTGGTGCCGAACCGCTCTTTTTTCTCGATTATGCGGCAATGCCGGAAGATGATCCCGACTTGCTGGAACAAATTGTCAGCGGGATTGCAGAGGGCTGTCTGCAAGCCGGCTGCGCCCTCATCGGCGGCGAAACCGCTATTATGTCCGGTCTGTATCAGCCCGGCGAATATGATCTTGCCGGTTTCTGCGTCGGCGTTGCGGAACGAAACAAAATCATTGACGGCAAAGCGATTCGTCCCGGCGATGTCCTGATCGGCGTAGAATCTTCCGGTCTGCACAGCAACGGGTTCAGTTTGGTACGGAAAATTGTTTTTGATGCGGCAAAATTGTCCGTGAACGATTTCGTACCGGAACTGAATCAAACCGTTGCCGATGTGCTGTTAACGCCGACCCGGATTTACGTAAAATGTGCGGCGGCGGTGCTGGAGCGGTTCGAAGCAAACGAGTCGGTTTCGGGCATTGCTCATATTACCGGCGGCGGATTAACTGAAAATGTAAGCCGGATTTTGCCAGCCGGACTGTCGCTGCACATTGACCGGTGTTGGGACGAACCGCCGGTTTTTGCGTGGCTGCAAAAGTTGGGGGGTGTTGCTGATGCCGAAATGGACAGGGTTTTTAACCGGGGCATCGGTTTTGTTTTCGTTGTCCGGCAGTGGGTTGCCGATGAGGTGATTTCGCTCATCCAAACGGCTGCCGGTTTTGACGCACGGATCATCGGACAAATTGTATGACGGCAGCGGGGGACTGTCCGCACGGGCGGAAATCATTGAAAATTGAAAATGGATAATTGACAATTAAAAGAAGGTTTAACCGCTCACGACGGTACCTTTCTTTTTCTAATTATCAATTCATTTGTCCGCCGTGCAATGACTTCATTGGCGTTCATATTTGTTGACGTACCGCTTCCGGTTTGGAAAACGTCTACCGGAAACGGGTCATCGAATTTTCCTTCGGCAACTTCGAGACATGCTTGCAGAAGAGCATCTCTTTGTTTTTGCGTTAAACCTCCGCTATTCGGCGGGCGGCGGTCAAACACGCCTAATACCGCGTTGGCTTTGGCGCATGCCCATTTGACAAGACCGGGGGCGTGAATGAATTCCGGCGGCATAGGTTTTCCGCTGATGGGAAAATTTTCAACGGCATCACTCTGCCTGACTCCTGCAACGTTAAATAACAGATAATGTTGTTGCGGTCTGAATTCCGTTGTTCAGTAAAGAGACCAATCGTTTTCGCATCAGGAATGGTGAGTGATACCAAGAAAGTCCTGAAATGTTTGTCTGCCGCGAAGGAAGAACCCGCTCATCTAGTCGGAACGGACTGTCTGCACAAATTTTGCTCTTGCCTGATTTCAGGAATTCCGCTATGATGCCGCCGTATGAGAATTCTGCTCGCCGATGATGAACCGGTTATCCGTACTGTTGTGACCGAAGACCTGCACAGCCGCGGTCATTCCGTAACCCCCTGTGCAGACGGTGCCGAAGCCGTTTTGCAACTCGAAAAAAGCACGTTTGACGTTCTGATTCTTGACCTCGTTATGCCGAAAACCGGCGGACTTGACGTACTCCGGCGGGCAAGAGAACTCGGACATGATGCCGATGTCATCATCCTTTCCGGCAACGGAACATTTCAAGATGCCAGTGCCGCTTCCCAACTCGGCATCACGGGAATTTACAGCAAACCATACAAAATCGAAGACATTGAAAAACAATTGAACCGGATTGCCGAAAAACGGAGCGGCCGGCAGCCAAACATCCTGCCGAAACCGTTTCCGCTTAACAGCGACCGGACAGACAACGAAAGCGACCGTTCCCTCATCGGGAAATCCGAGCCGATGCAGCATGTTCATCGGCTGATCGACAAAATCGCCCCGACCGATGCTTCGGTGGTCATTCTCGGAGAAACCGGCACCGGAAAGGAACTCGTTGCCAGAGCGATTCACCACAGCAGCCGCCGGTCAGAAAAACCGTTTGTGGCAGTGAACTGCGGCGCATTGCCGGACAATCTGATTGAAAGCGAACTGTTCGGACATAAAAAGGGAAGTTTTACCGGTGCGGAGACGAACCGCACCGGCTTGCTCGAAGTCGCCAATGGCGGTACGCTTTTTCTCGATGAAATCGGGGAGTTGCCGAAAGGGGTGCAGGCAAAACTGCTCCGTTTTTTGGAAAGCGGCGAAGTACGGAAAATCGGCGACAACACGGCAGCGGTGTGCGATGTGCGTGTTGTTTGTGCAACGCTCCGCCATCTGGAAACGATGGTACAGGAAGGAACATTCCGGGAAGACCTCTGGTTTCGGATTAATACTTTTGAAATTCATTTGCCGCCGTTAAGGGATCGGAAAGAAGATTTGCCGGAATTGATTTTGCATTTTGTCAAGCGTTTCCGCACGGATCGGGCGGTAACCGATGCGGCGAAACTGTTTCAGCCGGAGGCCTATCAGTTATTGCTGCAATACGACTATCCCGGCAATGTGCGGCAACTGGCGAACACAATAGAACATGCGCTGGTGTTGTCGGGACGTTTTCCGATTCAGGCAGTTGATCTTCCGGCAGTTTTTTGCCATCCGTCTTCGGAACAGCCGCCTGCTGCGGTGCCGGAGACCAAGCACGCCCGTCCGGTGATTGAGTACAACACGCCGCAGAGCGGACGGAGCGGTGTCCATCCGCCGTTGAACAATACCCATTCGCCGCATGATCCGGCGCATGAGTTAATGGCGTTTTCTCCTGAAGGCGAAGCGGCAACGCTTCGGGATTTAGAGATGCGTGCGATCGGCAGTGCGTTATCCCGCAACGGGGGGAATAAAGCGAAAGCCGCCGAGGAACTCGGCATTAGTTTGAAGACGCTGTACAATAAGATCAATCAGTCGGACAAACAAACGGCGTAATCCGCAGCGTAACAGCCGAGCCGGACAAGGCGTATTTTTAATTGAGAATTGATAATTAAAAATGGAACGTGGATGCATGTCCCCTGCTCTCTGCCATACAGATATGATAAAATAAAAGGCTTGACAAGTTCAGTGGTTAGATATTTAATCTAACCTTATGTATAATAAACACTTATCGGAGCGTAAAATTGGAGCAATCATTTGCTGAGAACTTGACAGCAGGTTGCATTGTCCAGAATTTTGCGTGGCGTCTCAAATCTTTGTATGATATTCTCTGTCAAAATCCCCCCCCTGTCCGGCAAGGACTCGTGTTAATGTGTATAATCTGATGTCGTTGATGTCCGTTTATCTCCTTCATTTGACCGATAAGAGGGACGTATGAATACCGAAACCGCCGCTCCGCTTGAATCAACAATTGAGGACCATATCGCTGCCACCAGCAAACTCGTCCGCCAAGTCGATACCGCCCTCGCCCTTTCTGCCGTGTTTTCCTTTCTCCTCGGCGGTACGTTTCTTGCCGTCCTCGCCGACCACTGGTTTTGCACCGACGGACTCTCCCTTTTCATGCGGTTCGGCATCTTCACCGCTCTCGCCGCCGCCGCCGGTCTCTACACTTTTTATCGGATCATTCCCCTGTACCGCCGCCCAATCAATCCGGTTTACACAGCCGATCTGATCGAACAATCCGCCCCGTCCTTCAAGAATTCACTGATTAACTGGCTCCTAATCCGCCGGGAACGCGAAGTCCGCCGCACCGCCGCCGAAAACAAAATTGCCGAGCGAATGTTTGACGGAGTTGTACGTTCCGCCGCCGTCAGCGTCCATTCCGTCCCCGCTAATCACGCCGTTGATTTCCGGCAACTGATTCAGGCAGGAACCGTCCTCGTCCTTTTGCTTACCGCTTTTATTGCTTATGCGGCGTTTTCGCCAAAAAGTCCGCTCGCTTCGCTGGCAAGAATCATCCTCCCGTTCAGCAGCATTGAACCTCCGCAAGCCGTGCAATTCCGCAATGTCAAGCCCGGCAACGCGGTTTTTTTACAGGGGGAAACCGCCGTGATTTCCGCCGAAGTCATCGGACGGAGTTCCGAACCGGTGTACCTCGTCTTTTCCTCCGACGACGGGCAAGCCGCCGGACAGCGGATTCCGATGCAGCAATTTGACGGAAAAGCGGCTTTCGAGACCGTTTTTCCCCCCGGCAAACAGGGAAATGACCGCGGTTTTTCCTGCGGCATTGTGTATTGGATCGCTCAAGCCGGCAGCAAAAGCCCAAAATACCGGATTGATGTTAAACCGGCTGCATCCATCGAAATGACTTCGCTGCATTACCGCTATCCGGCGTACACCGGATTAAAAAACGAAACGGTCGAGCATGGCGGCGACATCCGGGCATTGGAAGGAACCGAAATGACGGTTGCTGTGCGGAGTACGCTGCCGCTGAAAAACATTGACATTGCGTTTGACGGCGATCCGAAGCAAAAAATCCCGATGAAATTGAGCAACAGCAATACGGAAGCAAGCGTTGCGTTCAAATTGGATTTGTCGAAGCCGCATAAAACATTTGTGTTTCAGGCATTGGACGAAACCGGTACGCCGTCTCGACGCAGCGGAATTTATCGCATCGAAATTATTGAGGACAAACCGCCGTTCATCCAGTGGGCGGATACAGCGGCGGAATTAAACAATGCCGCTCAAATTGACCTGCCGGAAAATCAAACGCTGACACTGCCGATTCAGGCGGAAGACCCCGACTTTGCCCTCCGTACAATCCGGCTTCGTATTGAGTCGGATAAAGGCAAGGAGCAGATTTTTTTGCTGGAATCATCGCCGAGCGGCCCTACGGAACATCGGGGACAGATCAAGCGGACAGCAGTGTTTTCCCCGTCGGAACATCCGTTCAGGGCGGGAGACGACCTCGAAATTTATGCCGAAGCCGAAGATACAAAACTTCCGCATGCGAATCGCTGTGAAACACGGAAAATAAAGATCAAAATTGTTGAGCCGAAACAAGAAGATTCCAAAAACGAAAAACAAAAAGTGCCGGATAAGCAAAATAAACAAAATACAGACGAAAAGCAGAACGGCAACGAAGGCAAAAAAGGGGAAGAACAGAAAAACGGCGGGGAACAGAATGAAAATCCGCAGGCGGGCGATCCGGACAAAAACGATCCGAATCAAAATCCGCAAAATCAACAGCCGCCAAATGAACAAAACAAGCAGAACGGCAACGAAGGAAATCAGAACGATCCGCAGCAAAAACCGGAGCCGCAAGCCGGTCAAAATCAAGAAGGAAATCAAAAGGGGGAACAAAAGGGTCATCAGGGCGGCGATTCCCCGCAAAACGGGAATCAACCGGAAAATTCCAAAGACGGCAATAGCGGAGACCCGCCGCCGGATCGGGGCGAAAACAATGCCGCTGCCGCTGCAAGCGATACGGAAGGCAATGCCGGAGACGGTGTGAAAGCCGGTGAGAATGTTGACGATGCAAACCGGAAGGGGCAAACCGGCGATGGGCGGGAATCCGGCAGCAATCCGTCCGATTCGGCTGCACAAGGCGGACAGGGAAACGGCGAAAAGAGCAAAGGCGGCAGCGATAGCAATCACCGCACGCAACAGGAAGCGGAATCCGG